>NZ_AJZM02000436.1 GCF_000272405.2 Vibrio tasmaniensis 1F-187 | reverse complement strand
CTCTAGGCTTCATATACTACTCTTATTTTTGAAACTAAAAGTCATGATAACGATTAGGCAAGATGAATAATGGTGCTAATCAATTGATATCAAATAGACGGTAATAATAAAGCGGGACAGAATATCATGAAAAGTTTGTTGCCTGGTCTAATCAGTGGCTTTGATGTAATGTGATCTGTACCATTAATACGGTTGTGTCGCAAAGTTATGACGAAGTACAAGTGTACAGATCTTCAGATGCAATTAGGTTGCTAGGGCGTAAAATTGCTCCCAAGCAGAT
>NZ_AJZM02000435.1 GCF_000272405.2 Vibrio tasmaniensis 1F-187 | reverse complement strand
AAGCAAATAAGCAAATAAGCAAATGAAAGACACTAAGTAAATCAAAGGCAAGTAAAAGTATGGAAACGAAATGACGACGAATCAAATTGAATTCAATATAGCGCCAGTCGCGGAATGCAGCGTTTTGGTGACCTTGACGCTATCGCCTTCAAATAATCAATCTAGCGCCGAATATGCGCAGTACATGGCTCATTTTTCCGATGCTATTCGTCAACACTTAGCATCTGTATTGATGAATGTGACACCGGCTTACCAAACAATATTGGTCGATTACTTACCTTATAGAATTTCAGAACATCAGCTCATGGAACAACTCAACTCTTTGTTGAGTCATGCTATTTCGTCCTTCTCTAGTGTTAGTAAAACGCGTAACACTATCGAGCTTCCCGCTTATTACTCACCAGAAACAGCACTCGACTTAGACCGATATCAAGCCAAAGGCATGTCGCTAGATGAGATCATTCAACATCACACCTCACAGACTTACAGCGTCAGTGCCATTGGGTTTACGCCTGGTTTTGCGTTTATGTCTGATGTAGTCAACGAGCTTGCTTTGCCTCGTCATTCAACCCCACGCTTAAGTGTGCCGAAAGGCAGTATCGCCATCGCGGATACGAAAACGGCGGTGTATCCTTCGGACTCACCGGGCGGTTGGAATATTATTGGCAATTGCCCACTCGCACTGTTTGATCACAGCCAATTAAAGAACGCTGATACCACGCAAACGCCGCTGTCTCTGCTTAATGTCGGTGATACGGTCCGTTTCATCGCGATTTCAAAACAAGAATTTGTTGAACTTAGGTTTATGGAGATTAGTGGAGGTGTCGCTAATGGTTAAGACTAAAGCCAAACCAACGCTGACAGTCATTAAGCCCGGCCCGTTGAGTTTGATTCAAGACTTCGGACGATTTGGTGTCGCTCATCTCGGGTTGACACAAGGCGGCCCTGTTGATGATTACTCGTATAGCTGGGCCAATCACCTGCTCGGAAACCCAGTCAACCGAGCAGCGTTGGAAATCACGCTTGGGCAATGTGCGTTACGTATCGATTTTGATTGCGAAATGGCGTTGTGTGGTGGCGATTTACAAGCGAAGCTCGATGGCAAACCACAGTCTAACTGGCGTACTTTTCAAGCTTTTGCAGGGCAAGTTCTCTCATTTGGTTTACCTATAAATGGTCTAAGGGCGTATTTAGCCGTTAAGGGGGGCTTCGATGTTCCATCAACTCTTGATAGCTGTTCAACAGTGACTCGTGAAAAAATTGGTGGATTAACGCAAGATGGAGAGCCATGCCAGCAAGGGCAACACATTGCTTTTACCCAACACCAACTCTCTCGCTCGTTTAAAGCGTTGAGTGTCACCTTCCGATACACGCCTAATTACAACCTACCAGTGAACCTGCGAGTGATTGAAGGCTATCAAAGCGAGCTGTTCTCAGAGTCAGCAAAAGCGACTTTGTATAACGCACAGTATCATGTTGACCAAAATTCTAATCGCATGGGTTATCGACTCAGTGGCGACCCCGTGGACTCGCCTGACATTTCGCTATTGTCAGAAGGCATTGCCTTAGGTGCGATTCAAATCCCCCAAGATGGGCAACCTATTGTGTTGCTTAATGACAGACAGACTATTGGTGGCTATCCGAAGATTGGATGTGTCGCCAGAGTCGATTTACCGCGCTTAGCACAAGCCAAACCTGGACATGAAGTCTCGTTTAGTAAAGGTGATCGCTTAGGATTACAAGATGTGTGGTGCCAGTGGGCTCAATTTTTCGGCTACTAGTTTTTGCGATGTGTTATGTGCTAATTGCTATGTAGCTAAGAATCATTAGCTAGAGAGATGTCATTCGGATAAGTTTCGGTATCTAAGCAGGCATTTGAATGAAGATTCGGCTTACCTATCGCGCAAGCCGAATTGAAGATGTTCAGCGTAGTAGATTGTGACTGAGTATTAAGCGTGATCTTGGCCTGATACCTTTGCAAGGGCTTCTGGGTATCCGCGTTCTTGTGTCAAATCTATCGCTCTATTCTCAATATCACTTAGATTAAGTGACATTGTCACTGAATGTGTATCTTCAATCGATACTGATTCTGCGACATTAAACCAATGCTCAGCGACCTTTTGCGCAGCCTCTAAGGTTGAGGAAGCTTTGACGACTTCAAGTCGAGCATAGCGATCACCACAGAATGAAACGTCTGAAGCTCTTAAGCTCGGATCGGTTCCCGGAATCTGCTGTGCACCGAACAGAGGCTTACCACCTACCAGTGCAGAGCTGAAACTTGGGATGAACTGAGACATATGTGTTATCGCAGCTCGAGTTCTTAATTCGAGCTGCTCTTCACTCCAACCTGATACGATTTTCTTAAGAAGCTTAGAAGGCAGCTGAGGCTGTGATGAATCTGTTGATGATGAAACAAGCCCACCCTCAAACAGAGTAATCCCTTCTGTCATACCGTGAAGTTGGAATACACCATCAGCGTACGGTGTTAACTGAGCCATGCCTTGCGGTGTGCCTCTCGGGCCATGGAAGATAACCTCTGGCCACTCTTCCTTACATTCTTGCGAATACGGCCACTGCGTAACGTATGCGGCTTTGAACTCAACAAGCCTTTGTTGCTTAGAACCGACAAAGTCATCCACGATGCCCGTTTCAAAGCCACTTGCATTAATCAAGTAGTCGGTCGTTAGGTGACAGCTTTGGTTCTCAGCGTCTGTATAAGTCAAAGACCAACCTTGCGCTAACGATTCAACAGATTGTAATCGGCTGTTGGTTAACACGGTACAATTAGACTGTTGCCCCAAAGAGAGTTGAGCGGTTGCAGATAAGCGGAATACACTCCAACCATACTCTTGAACCATAGCAACAGGATACTTAAGGGTTTCTAGATCCGTATGTTTAGCGAAAGGAATACACCATTCATCAAGCGATATTGGTTTTAGAGGCTGTGTTTGAGTAGCAAGTGCTAGTAACTCTTCTTTACTATACAGCTTGTAATACTCTTCCGGTTTACCAAGCACTTGGTTGCTTTTATCTTGATTAACAAGCTCAGCATAAGCGTTCTTGATTATCTTTAGGCGCGGAAGAAGATCCAACGGCTCTCCACCATCACTGTGTGGAACAGCGATAATTGTCGGACGAATATTGATCGTATGGGGAAACAAGCGGACGGTATCAATTGACTGCGTGAGCAACTGAAGACACTGCTCTACAGAAATATCTCGATACAAATTGCCGCCAGCGTGCAGGTGGCAAATTGGTGGACCATTAACCAAACTCGGTCCTTTTTCCAAAATAGTGACCTTATAACCCAACTCACTAAAATGAATTGCGCTCGTCGTTCCGGCAATACCACCACCAACAATGGCAATAGAAGGCTGATTTGTATCCGTTTTGTTGTGGTTCATCGTGTTCTGTAGAATATGATTAACTGCCGCTATTCTACTTTTGTTCTGCTACGAATTAAAACACATTTTTATCAAGGTCTTAGATAGGCAGTATTTAATATCTATGTAAAAAACCTAAATAATCTCTTGACTCAATAACTCCAGATTGAGTTTTAAAGGTTATTATAACCGTCACATTTGTCCTAAGTGACGCCACATAAAGGCTGCCTCAGTACTCTTAAAACATAGATGTTAACTTATCCCTAAAGTTATCCACCGTTTTTGTGGATAACTGTTGATAACGTTCTTGCTAAGTTGCGCAAACCCTTTGTTTACAGGGACTAACCGCTGTTCATTAAATCGGCATTATTGCGCAATTAGTTTTAAAAAATACTAAAAAATTGGGAAATTAAGGTGCGATGTTCGTAACTTGTGCTACGCATTGGTCAAATAAAAAGCGGTCTAAAGAGACGTCTTATAAATAGTGAACGACTAAGTATAAGTAATGTCACTTTTAGACCGTTTTAAGCATTTGGTTAGATCTTGCTAGCGACTAACCAAAATCCTTGTTTACTGGTGCCAACAAACGTTTGATTAAGCTATTCACTACCGCGGCCAATGTGATAAACGTCAGCACGGGTAGCGCTATCCACAGTATTGGGTGGAGTGAAGGTTCTAACTCAAAGCCAAAGTTCATTACCCCTGCAACACTGAGTTCAGAACCTAGCGCAGCAATTGAGCCAGCTACTAACGCCATCACCCCGTATTCACACCAAATAGTGTTGAGAATACGCTTCTTACTCGCGCCTAAGGTTCGGTACAAGCGTATCTCTTGTTGTCTTTGAGATAAGCTCAGTCGCAACAGAGTGAAGATAAGCAATAGCCCCGCCACTACACCTAACGCGGCAAGTACGGTTATCGACCAAACAATCTGTTTGAGCAACTCTTGGATCTTGCTACCCATTTTACGAATGTCCATCAAACTCACGGTCGGGTGATTTCGAGATAATTCGTTGAGCATTTGGTTGTGTTGCTCTTCTAATCTGAAGCTCACCAACCAAGTAGAAGGAATAGCGCTTAAAACATCGGGAGTAAAAATGAAATAGAAGTTTGGCTTCATTTCACGCCATTCTACTTTTCGGATGCTGTTCACCTTGGCAGAGACGTTCTGGCTGTTGATTGTGAATGAAAGATCATCGCCAATTTTCAAACCAAGTTGCTCTGCGACATCGGATTCCACAGATACGCCCTGCTCTTGTGTCCAGCTGCCTTCTAATACTTCATTGTACTCAGGCAGGCTATCTCCCCAAGTGAAGTTGATCTCGCGACTTAGTGCATCTGTTTCTTCTGAGGTCTCGCTGTATTTCGCCGCCTCAACGCCGTTAATGGTTGTGAGCCTTCCTCGTATAATTGGAAACGCTTGAGTACGCTCTACTTCGTTTGCATCAATCGTCTCGAGATAACTGTCTTTCTCATAGCTCGCAATATTCAGCGCAAACGCATTAGGTGCGTTCTCGGGCAAAGTTTGCTGCCAATCTGACAACAAGTCACTTCTCACTAGCCATATGATCGATAACAGCATCAAAGACAGCGCTAAAGAACCAAATTGAATCCCTGTTGCTAATGGTGTGCGATTAATTCGGCTCAATGCCAAGCGCATAGATGTCGACGTCGGCAGTTGACCCACCAAACGCAGAACAAACGTACTGACAATCGCGAGTACTAAGAACAGGCAAGCGATACCCGCTAGAACTATCCATACCAACAGATTGTCACCGTACATCAGCATCATTGGAATAATAGGTACTAGCAACAACAGGTATTTCTTGTAGCTTTCATTAGACTGGTGACTTGATTGAATCACGCTGATTGCCGAAGTGCTTACCAAGCCAATTAACGGAATACCAAGAGCAGGCACACCAATGAGAATGCTTGATAAAATCGCCAAAATGACAGGTTCAATACCATAGCTAGGAAGTGGTGTTGGTAATAAGTCGCCCAGAGGTATACGAAGCAAAAATTCTAAGCCGATACCGATGGTAATTCCCAGTACTGCACCGATAACCACCAACAGAGACACCTGTACAGACAACCATTTAACGATCCACTGCTTGCTCGCACCTAAACTCTTAAGCATCGCAATGGTTTTACGACGACTCGCAACATAATGTTGGCAAGTGAGTACCAAAGTGGTCGCAGCCATGATCACAACGATAGCAACCGTTAGCGATAAGTATTGAGTCGTACTTTCGAACATCTCGTTGGTACGACTGGCTGAGTCTTGTGTACGCCAGCGATCACTTGGTGTCAGTTCGATACTGTCTTGTGCTGCTTTGAGTTTCGATTCATCACCATTTAAAAACAATCTAAAGCTAACACGGCTGCCAGGTTGAATAGCGCCAGTGGCATCGATGCCACTTGTATGAATCAGCACTGCGGGCATTTGTTGGAAAGGGTTAAAACTCAGGCCCGGTTCTTGAGCGATACGCCCTGTGATTGTTAAATCGGCATCGCCTATCGTGACATTGTCACCTATCTCAACTTCTAGCTGAGCAAATATACGCTCATCAAGCCACAATTCCCCCGGTTCAACATGATTGCTTGCCGCGTTATCTGCGCCTTCCAGTATCATTTCACCGCGTAAAGGGTAATTGCTCTCTACGGCTTTAACAGTAACCAACTGCATCGAGTTATCACTGAATGCCATGGTTGAGAAGCGAGTTAACTGAGAGCTTTCTAACTGTTCAACCTGAGTCAGGTCTAATAAAGGTTGGGGGATTGGGTTTGCCGATACAAATACACTGTCGGCGGTTAACGCATCTTTGCCCTGCTTTACGATCACTTGTTCCATACGCTCAGCTAAAGCTGAAAGCGCGAACACACAAGCTATAATGAGCGTTAGAGCGATGGATACCGGCCATAGCTGACCATGTCGAATCTCTTCGATGCTCCATGAAAACAGTCGTTTGTTCAGTCCGTGTGATGAATTCAATTTACACTTCCTCTATGTGACCGACATGCATTTTCAAGGTTCGCTGGCAACGCTGTGCGAGTTTAGGGTCGTGCGTGACGAGAACAAGCGTGGTGCCGTGCGATGAATTAAGTTCGAACAACAGCTCGACGATTTTCGCTGCCGTTTGTTGGTCTAGGTTGCCCGTTGGTTCATCGGCGAACAAAATTTTAGGCTTAATCATAAACGCACGAGCCAATGCTACCCTTTGTTGTTCACCACCGGACAGTTGAGACGGCAAGTGATCAAGCCTGTCTTTCAAGCCGACTGATTCAAGCAAAGCCGTCGCACGTTCGATGTCTTCGTCTTCACCTTTCAACAAACAAGGCAACGTGACGTTTTGCAGGGCAGAAAGGCTTGGGATCAATAAGAAGCTTTGGAAAACAAACCCAACGGATTCACTGCGGATTTTGGCTCTCGCTTCGTCATCAAGCTGTGATAGAGGTTGGCCTAACAAACTGATTTCGCCAGAAGTTGGCACATCGAGCCCTGCAAGCAGTGTCATTAACGTGGATTTACCCGCACCTGAAGTACCGACAATCGCAACCGTTTCACCCTCACGAATATCGATATCAACATGCTCTAAGATTGTTAAATGTTCTTGATTAGTAGACACTGTCTTGGAAACAGCTTCTGCTTTTATGATGGATGTATGCATGACTCGACTAATTTCCTTTTTATTCTTAATTATATTTTCAACCGCTTCTTTGGCTCAAGATACCGAGTTAGATTCTAAGTTACTGGTGCTTGGTGATAGCCTGAGTGCTGGTTATAACATGGACATCAAACAGAGTTGGCCAAGCCTGTTACCAGACGCGTTAGCAAAGCATGACAAAACGGTAACCGTGGTCAACGGAAGTATTTCTGGTGACACAACTGGCAATGGCTTAGCTCGTTTACCACAATTGCTTGAAGAACACGCCCCAGACACTGTTCTTATCGAACTCGGTGCGAATGATGGTCTTCGTGGATTCCCACCTAAGCTGATGTCTGCGAACCTTGATCAAATCATTAAGCAGATAAAAGCTGCGGGCGCGAAACCTATTATGATGAAGATTAAAATCCCACCGAATTACGGTAAGCGTTACAACCAGCAGTTTGAATACGTCTTTGCAGCGCTTGCTGATCAACAAAGCGTGCCACTTTTACCGTTTTTTCTAGAGCATATCATCCTCAAACCGGAGTGGATGATGAACGATGGACTGCATCCAAAACCAGAAGCTCAGCCTTGGATTGCTGAATTTGTCGCCAAAGAATTATATCAGTATCTTTAGGTTTTAATGGTCTAGCTCAATAAATTTTACACAGCTTTACGTTAGCCTGAGTGCATATCACCGTTAACTGTAAGGTTATTTATGCTGATCGAACCTATTATCAAGGGTGTGGTAGCCAAAAGCGCTCACCCTCTAGGCTGTCAAGAAGCCGTAAAGCAACAAATCAAGTTTGTTAAGAGTGCGCCGCAGATCAAAGATGGCCCTAAGCGAGTACTGATTATCGGTGCTTCCTCTGGCTTTGGCCTTGCCGCTCGCATTGCCCTTACCTTTGGCGGTGCAAAAGCTGACACCATCGGCGTCTCATTCGAGCGCGGTCCTAACGAAAAATCCC
The DNA here is from genome assembly GCF_000272405.2 of Vibrio tasmaniensis 1F-187. Lineage (GTDB taxonomy): Bacteria > Pseudomonadota > Gammaproteobacteria > Enterobacterales > Vibrionaceae > Vibrio > Vibrio tasmaniensis_A. The sequence continues at coordinate 1,005 of NZ_AJZM02000435.1, read as the reverse complement.
TAGGCAGCGCTGGTTGGTACAACAACATCTATTTCAAAAAAGAAGCCGAACGAGAGCAACGCACTGCTATCAACATTGTTGGCGACGCATTTTCACAAGAAACACGTTCACAAGTTGTCGAAGCCATTGAAACCTACTTCGAAGGTGAAGTGGATCTGATTATCTACAGCTTAGCCGCTGGCGTAAGACCCAAACCAAATACCGAAGAATTCTGGCGCTCTGCCATTAAGCCAATCGGTGAAAGCGTGACTGGTGCGACTATCTCCCTAGAACACGACAACTGGGTGACCAACACACTTGATGCTGCAACGGAAGAAGAAGCCGAAAGCACACTCAAAGTCATGGGCGGCGAAGATTGGGAACAGTGGATAGATGAGCTGATCAATGCTGAATCTATTGCCCCAGGTTGCAAAACCATTGCTTTTTCTTACGTTGGTCCAGAAGTCACGCACCCTATCTACTTAGACGGTACTTTGGGCCGCGCTAAAATAGACCTTCATCAAACCAGTCACGCACTTAACCTTGAACTAGCAAACTTTGGTGGTAATGCTTACGCGACCGTGTGTAAAGCATTAGTGACCAAAGCGAGTGTGTTCATTCCGGGGCTAAGCCCTTACCTACTCGCTTTATATAGAGTGATGAAAGAAAAAGAGACCCACGAAGGTTGTATCCAACAAATGCAACGCTTATTCAGCAGTAAGCTGTATGGACAAACCAAAGTACCACTTGATGGCGAGCGCCTAATTCGGATGGATGAATGGGAACTCGACCCAGAAACCCAAGCTCATGTGACTGAACTACTTGAAGCTATGGATGAAAACAACTTCCAATCAATCGGTGACTATCAAGGTTTTAAAGAAGAGTTTTTACAGTTGAACGGTTTTGCTCAACCATCGGTAGACTATAAAGAGAAACTTAACACTGATGATTTTATAAAGTTAAAGCCTTAATCGAAACTTATCTCATTACTGAGACCCAGATTCACATTTGAAAACCTCCGCAAAA
>NZ_AJZM02000434.1 GCF_000272405.2 Vibrio tasmaniensis 1F-187 | reverse complement strand
TATCGAGCATTTTAACAAGCTAGGTTGAGCAGTTATTTACTACGATTGATATTATTTAACTATAGGAAACTAGGATGCCTTATTTAATAGTTATAGTCCTCTCTATTTTTACTCTTACTGGATGCCAATCAGCTTATTACTCCGCCATGGAGCAAGTGGGTTACCACAAGCGTGACATTATGGTCGACAGAGTGGAAGACGCTAAGGAGTCGCAACAGGACGCTCAGGAAGAGTTTACTAGCGCACTTGAAGCTTTGAGTAGCCTGACTAATTTTAGTGGCGGCGACCTTGAAGACATGTACAACAAGATTAATGATAAATACCAAGACAGTGAGAAAGCCGCACAAAATGTCAGTGACCGAATTGCTGCGATTGAAGATGTGTCGGATGCGCTATTTGCAGAGTGGCAGGGAGAGTTGGACCTTTACACCAGCGATTCACTGCGTCGTTCAAGTGAGAAAAAGCTGCGTGAAACCAAATCATCTTACCAGACCATGCTGTCAGCGATGAAACGGGCTGAGAAGAAAATGGATCCGGTACTCAACACTCTTCGCGACAACACGCTTTATCTCAAACACAACCTCAATGCGAGTGCCGTTGGTTCATTGCAGGGAGAGTTTATGAGCTTAGAAAAAGACATCGCCTACGCGATAGAACAGATGAATGCGGCGATAGCAGAATCGGATAAGTTCTTGGCTCAACTGAACCAGAAGTAGCACTACAGAGAAACAACAGCATGCAGCCTATCATTATTACTGGCGGCCCCGGAGCCGGAAAAACAACTCTGATTAATGCCTTGGGTGACATAGGTTACCCAACCTTCGCAGAATCCTCTCGCCAATTGATAGAACAACAGAGCCAACTTGAGAACGGTATCTTACCTTGGTTAGACCTACCGGGCTTTGCTCGCTTGTGTTTAGACGTGATGAGCGAGCAAAAAGAGCAAGCGAAGCAGCACCAAATTGCTTTTCTTGACCGTGCGATTCCAGATATCTGTGGTTACTTAGCTCAGGCTAATCTTGAGATTGATGCGAACTACCGAGAAGCGAGCCAAGGCTACCACTCACAAGTCTTGTTCTGTCGTCCTGAGGCATCGATTTACGTACAAGATGATGTGAGACCTTATCCGTTTGAGGAAGCGTTAGACATTCACCACGCGCTAGTCAGAGTCTATCAAGAGCTTGGCTATGAGGTTGTCGAGGTGCCATTTATATCAGTCGATGAGCGGCTTCAATTCGTTGAGCGTTACTTAGGTATCAAAAGCTAGATCCCCAACTCGGTCGTCCCTCCCTCTTGAGGATGACGAATACTTGAACGCCCTTCGTATCTTGCATCTCGTTTACCCGTATCTACTCCAACACCACATAAAACAAAAGCCCCGAGCAGCTAGGCTACTCGGGGCTTTCTTATTTATTCTAAAACGTATTGCTTGAATAGCTAGAAGCTAGTCAACTGGCAATTAAGCCTTAGCTGGACGTGCTGCACGCTTACGTTCGTTTTCAGTAAGAAGTTTCTTACGGATACGTACGTTTAGTGGCGTTACTTCTACTAGTTCATCTTCATCGATAAACTCAAGAGCTTGCTCTAGAGTGTGCTTGATCGGTGGAGAAAGAACTTGTGCTTCATCAGTACCAGATGCACGAACGTTCGTTAGTTGCTTACCTTTTAGACAGTTTACTGTCAGGTCGTTTGAACGGTTGTGAATACCGATTACTTGACCTTCATAAACTTCATCAGCGTGCTCTGTGAATAGACGACCACGAGCTTGAAGGAAGAATAGAGCGTAAGTAAGAGCTTTACCTGTTGCGTTCGAGATTAGAACACCGTTGTTACGCTGACCAATGATACCGCCTTTGTAAGGACCGTAGTGATCGAACGAGTGGTAAATAAGACCAGAACCAGACGTCATTGTAAGGAATTCAGTTTGGAAACCGATAAGACCACGAGAAGGCATCATGAAGTCCATGCGAACACGGCCTTTACCATCTGGTGCCATATCTGTTAGCTCACCCTTACGTAGACCGATGCTTTCCATGATCGCACCTTGGTGCTCTTCAACTACATCGATAGTAACCGTTTCGAACGGTTCCATTTTCTGACCATCTTCTTCTTTGATGATTACTTCTGGACGAGATACTGCTAGCTCGAAACCTTCACGACGCATGTTTTCGATCAGGATAGAAAGGTGAAGCTCACCACGGCCTGATACGCGGAAACGGTCTGGACTTTCAGTTTCTTCAACACGTAGTGCAACGTTATGAACCAATTCTTTTTCAAGACGCTCAAGGATGTTACGTGAAGTTACAAACTTACCTTCTTTACCCGCGAACGGAGAAGTGTTTACTTGGAAAGTCATTGTTACTGTTGGTTCATCAACAGATAGAGGTTCCATTGCTTCAACAGTGTTTACATCACAGATAGTGTCTGAAATTTTCAGCTCACCAAGACCTGTGATTGCAATGATGTCGCCAGCGTTAGCTTGTTCTACTTCGTGACGCTCAAGGCCTAGGTAACCAAGTACAGTACCTACTTTACCGTTACGTTTTTTGCCTTCAGCATTCACGATAGTTACTTGTTGGTTTGGCTTAACAGAACCACGAGTAACACGAGCAACACCGATAACACCTACATAAGAGCTGTAATCAAGTTGCGAAATTTGCATTTGTAGTGGACCGTCAAGGTCAACTGCTGGCGCTTCTACTGTATCAACAACAGCTTGGAACAATGGTTCCATGTTCTCGCCAGTTTCGCCTTCAGTCATTGTTGCCCAACCGTTTAGAGCTGAAGCGTAAACAACGGTAAAGTCTAGTTGCTCATCTGTAGCACCTAGGTTGTCGAAAAGGTCAAATACTTGATCCATAACCCAATCAGGACGAGCGCCTGGGCGGTCAATCTTGTTGATTACAACGATTGGCTTAAGACCGTGTGCGAATGCTTTTTGCGTTACGAAACGAGTTTGAGGCATTGGGCCATCAACTGCGTCAACGATAAGCAGAACAGAATCAACCATAGACATGATACGCTCAACTTCACCACCGAAGTCCGCGTGTCCCGGAGTATCTACGATGTTGATGCGGTAATCATTCCAGTTGATTGCTGTGTTCTTAGCAAGGATTGTAATGCCACGCTCTTTTTCGATGTCATTCGAATCCATGACACGCTCTTCAGCTTCACCACGAGACTCAAGAGTGCCTGACTGTTGTAGTAGTTTATCAACCAAAGTCGTTTTACCGTGGTCAACGTGCGCGATGATCGCGATATTTCTTAACTTATCAATCTGTGGAGTAGACATGGATTCTCGATTCACTCATAAAAGTAGCCGTCACTTATCTCAAAAGTTTGGATAATAACCGCTAGCTTGATTTAAAAAACGGTCAATAATATACCAGATTCTAGACAAAAACCCAGAAATATGTGATCTGAACCAAGGCTTTTTTCTTTATTAGCGATTCATAACCGCTTAACTTTGGTTCCATACAGTGTCTAGTCGACTAATTCGTAGGGTTATCGAAAAGTATCACCCGCGAAGTAGGCAACCAAATCTCAGGTAAAATAACAAAAGTGGATTGACAACTTAGGCAATTCATTGCTGAATGGTGTTCGCTTATGTCTCATATTGGTGCACAGATAAATAGTTGCACCAATACCGTGCAATCAAAGATCATTTTGGTGCAAAAGTCAGAGTTCGCAAATCAAGTAAACAGGTAAATCATTGAAATTAATGGAATAATTTTTTTGGCACGTTTTTGGCTATAGATAAATCAGCATCGATTAATGCACGTATAGACATTAATCAATGCTGGTTTCAACCGAATCGAGCTAATACCGAATTAATAACACTGGAGGTTATCCAAGATGTCAGTAGAAAATGTACTATCCCTGATCCAAGAGAACGAAGTTAAATTTATCGACTTACGTTTTACTGATACAAAAGGTAAAGAGCAGCACATCTCTATTCCTTCTCACCAAGTTGATGCAGACTTCTTCGAAGAAGGCAAAATGTTTGACGGCTCTTCAGTAGCTGGTTGGAAAGGCATTAATGAATCTGACATGGTAATGATGCCAGACGCAGCTTCTGCTGTACTGGACCCATTCACAGAAGATGCAACGCTAAACATCCGTTGTGACATCCTTGAGCCTGCAACAATGCAAGGCTACGACCGTGACCCACGCTCTATCGCTAAACGTTCTGAAGAATACCTACGTTCTACGGGTATCGCAGACACAGTTCTAGTGGGTCCAGAGCCAGAATTCTTCCTATTCGATGACGTTAAGTTCTCAAACGACATGTCTGGTTCTTTCTTCAAAATTGATGATGTAGAAGCAGCTTGGAACACAGGTTCTGACATCGAAGGCGGTAACAAAGGTCACCGTCCTGGCGTTAAAGGCGGTTACTTCCCAGTAGCTCCTGTCGATTCATCTCAAGATATCCGTTCAGCAATGTGTCTAGTAATGGAAGAGATGGGCCTAGTTGTTGAAGCTCACCACCACGAAGTTGCAACTGCGGGTCAAAACGAAATCGCAACTCGCTTCAACACGCTAACAACAAAAGCGGATGAGACTCAAATCTACAAGTACGTTGTACACAACGTTGCGCACGCATTTGGCAAAACAGCGACATTCATGCCTAAGCCACTAGTTGGTGACAACGGTTCTGGCATGCACGTTCACATGTCATTGAACAAAGATGGACAAAACTTGTTTGCTGGTGATAAGTACGGCGGCCTATCTGAAATGGCTCTTTACTACATCGGTGGTGTAATCAAGCACGCTCGCGCAATCAACGCATTTGCTAACCCATCAACGAACTCATACAAGCGTCTTGTACCTGGTTTCGAAGCACCTGTAATGCTTGCTTACTCAGCACGTAACCGTTCTGCTTCTATCCGTATCCCAGTAGTACCAAGCCCGAAAGCACGTCGTATCGAGCTACGTTTTGGTGACCCAGCAGCTAACCCATACCTATGCTACTCAGCAATGCTTATGGCTGGCCTTGACGGTATTAAGAACAAGATCCACCCTGGCGAAGCTATGGATAAAGATCTATACGACCTTCCTGCAGAAGAAGCAGCTGAAATCCCAACAGTTGCAGAATCTCTACAAGGTGCTCTAGCAGCACTTAACGAAGACCGTGAGTTCCTAACGGCTGGTGGCGTATTCTCTGACGACTTCATCGATTCTTACATCACTCTGAAATCTGACGATGTACAGCGCGTGAACATGGCTACACACCCACTTGAGTTTGAACTGTACTACTCAGTTTAATCCTCCGTCGGTTAGCATGTAATTCTTACTGCAGTAAAAGCTATTGCAACATGTAAGAAGCACTAAAAAATATTAGGCTCGCCTCGCAGGCGGGCCTTTTTTCTATTCTCCCTCCCCCTGCTTCCTCGTACCATATCTTAAACAAAAGCCCTCAGAGGCTGTTGCTATAAATACAATAAAATCAATAACAAAACTAACGTCAAACGTGAAACGTGAAAACACCTAACGGTGGAAAGAGGCTAACGATATGAAAAACATACTGTTCCTAATCGGATTAACAGTCGCATTCTCGTGCTCTGCTCAAACGGTGTACACCTGGGAAGATGAGGATGGTGTGCTTCACTTTAGTGATACCCCTACCGATCAAGGTGCGGAGGCTCTTCGCCTACCTGACGTACAAGCTTCCGCACCAGCCCCTAAATTTGAGGCCTCAACGCCTGTTGACGCTGCAGATCCCTCTACAAGTAAAACGGCAACACCGGCTCAAGCTCAGAAAAAAACAGATAACACGAAACGAGAGGTACCCGCTCAGTTAGCCCTCAGCATGCTGACTCCAGTTCATGATCAAACCATCCGCAGCAACCGTGGCTTAATCCCAATAAAAATAAAACTCAACCGCAAGCTTGGTATTGGAGAGCAGTTGCAACTGACGCTCGATGGTCGTCGTTATGGCGCTCCACAAACCCAACCTAACTGGGAATTGAAAGGTATCGATCGAGGCACTCACACCATTGCAATTCAAGCACATAGAAGCGGCAAGCTTATTGCATCTACTAGTCCAGTCACCGTGTATTTACATCGAGCGACGCTCAAGTAAGCCAATGTGTTAAAAGAGGCCAAATTACCTCTACTTTTCACCTGATCGAAGCACCTTTCAGCAACTCTAATGAATTATCTTTAGCTTCTGGTTGATATGCGCCATACTTGAACTTAGCTTCGCACCAATTTGGTGCAGTGAGAAAAACACCAGTTCAAGGACGAAATAGTGAATCGATCAGCCAAAAGCGACAGCATAGATACACATCATCTTTCCAGCGCCATTCTCGACAATATGGTGACCTCAACATTGATGCTCGATGAGCAACTGTATGTCCGATATGCCAACCCGGCGGCTGAACAACTCTTTTCGCAAAGTGCACGACGTATCGTTGATCACCCTCTGAGCCAACTTATCCAGCACGCCTCACTGGATTTAGCGCTGTTGACTCAACCGCTACAAAGTGGCCAAAGCATTACCGACAGTGACGTTACTTTTGTGGTTGATAACCGCCCACTAATGCTTGAGGTAACAGTGAGCCCAATATCTTGGCAGCGAGAAACGCTGTTATTGGTTGAGATGCGCAAGATAGACCAACAAAGACGCCTCAGCCAAGAGCTCAACCAACACGCACAACAACAAGCGGCTAAACTATTGGTACGCGGATTAGCCCATGAGATTAAGAATCCATTGGGCGGATTAAGAGGAGCCGCGCAGCTACTTGGTAAAATGCTCCCTGATCAGTCCCTTAATGAATATACGCAGATCATTATTGAACAAGCCGACCGCCTGAGAGCTTTGGTCGATCGCCTGCTTGGCCCACAGAAACCGGGGACCAAATCGGAAGAGAACCTTCACCAAATACTTGAAAAAGTAAGGCAACTCGTCGAGCTAGAATCAGGTTCAACACTCGTCATCGAACGAGACTACGACCCGAGCCTACCGGACATCTTGATGGATTCAGCACAGGTAGAACAAGCCATGCTCAATATAGTGAGCAACGCAGCTCAGATTCTGAAAGCTCAAGAATCAGGAAAAATCACCATTCGCACCAGAACGGTGCATCAAGCAAACATTCATGGTCAGCGACACAAACTCGCCGCTCGCATTGAGATCTGCGACAACGGCCCGGGTATCCCCGATGAATTGAAAGACACCCTGTTTTACCCAATGGTCAGCGGACGAGAAGGAGGCACAGGGCTAGGGCTATCGATATCTCAAAACCTGATCGATCAACACAATGGGAAAATTGATGTTGAAAGCTGGCCGGGCAACACCACATTCACGATTTATTTGCCGATATAAGCAAAGCTGTGTCTCCCACTGGAAACAACGTTTCATTGGCAACACTGAATACCGAACAATAAAAACAACAATGATTATCACAATAGATTTGGCTGCAAAGGAATTGAATTATGAGTAAGGGATACGTTTGGGTCGTCGATGACGACAGCTCTATCCGCTGGGTAGTAGAGAAAACACTTTCATCTGCGGATATAAAGTGTGAAACATTTGCTGATGCAGAGAGCGTATTACTTGCTCTTGAGCGCGAGACGCCAGATGTATTGGTATCTGATATTCGCATGCCCGGCATTGACGGTATTGAGCTTTTGCATCAGGTTCATCTACGCTCTCCCGACCTGCCAGTGATCATTATGACCGCGCACTCAGACCTTGATGCGGCGGTCAATGCCTATCAAAAAGGCGCTTTTGAGTATCTGCCTAAGCCGTTTGATATCGATGAGACACTGACTTTAGTAGAGCGAGCAATCGCCCACGGCCAAGAGCAAAAGCGAGAACAAGCCAGCGAAGTAGCCGAAGACACCAACGCGCCAGAAATCATTGGCGAAGCGCCTGCGATGCAGGAAGTCTTCCGCGCCATTGGTCGTTTGTCTCGGTCATCCATTTCCGTGCTAATCAATGGTGAATCAGGTACAGGTAAAGAACTAGTCGCACACGCCTTACATCGTCACAGCCCAAGAGCGAAAAAACCCTTTATCGCCCTGAACATGGCAGCCATTCCCAAAGATCTCATTGAATCAGAGCTGTTTGGCCATGAGAAAGGCGCGTTTACCGGAGCCAACAGTGTTCGCCAAGGGCGTTTTGAACAAGCCAACGGCGGAACGCTGTTTTTGGATGAGATCGGTGATATGCCACTCGATATTCAGACTCGACTACTGCGCGTGCTGTCTGATGGCCAGTTTTATCGCGTAGGTGGACATTCTGCGGTTAAGGTCGATGTTCGTATCGTTGCCGCAACCCACCAAGATCTTGAGCGCTTAGTACATGACGGTGGTTTCCGTGAAGACCTTTTCCATCGACTCAACGTTATCCGAATCCATATTCCGGCACTGCGCGAACGTAAACAGGACATTGAAAAGCTGACTCACCACTTCCTAGCATCAGCCGCTGAAGAGCTTGGCGTAGAAGTGAAGACACTACACCCAGAGACCATTCTGAAGCTCAATCAGCTCAATTGGCCGGGTAACGTACGTCAGCTTGAGAACATTTGCCGTTGGTTAACAGTAATGGCAAGTGGTAGTGAAATACTTCCTTCGGATCTACCTCCTGAGTTGTTGGAAGATAAGGTAGTGATCAGCGAAGGTACTGATGGTAATTGGCAACAACTGCTGGCTAATTGGGCCAAGAGTGCGCTTGATTCCGGCGAAAAAGAGCTGCTGACTTATGCTCTACCCGAGTTTGAACGTATATTATTAGAGGCCGCACTCAACCATACTAATGGCCATAAACAAGATGCAGCGAAAGTTTTAGGATGGGGAAGAAACACCCTGACTCGTAAACTCAAAGAGTTGTACTGATCTATATATGCCTTTAGATACATATTTTTTAAAGCTAAAAAAGTGTCGCTTGCTTTGAATAGTATCGGTACAATTACAGTACACTATCTATCCAAACTGTAGCTAAAGATGTCTTTGAAAACACAAATTACCTTGAGAACCGCAGTGGTTCTGCCATTCGTGATGATATTTCTCTTCACTATGGGCGTAATGATTTTCACTCAAAAGCAAAGCTACAAGGAGATGGTGAGTGATATTAGTGCGCGCCAACTAACATCACTCACTGATAACGTTCATCAAAGCCTTGCCGATTTTTTAGAAAAGCCATTTCACGCTAACCTTTCACTAAGTCATAACATCGGTTATCACAACCTTTATAAAGAGGGAGATCTTAGTCAGGTTCAAGACTACATCCTTTATAAATTTTCTCGTCATTTCCAAGCTGTTCCCCAACTAGATGTGATTAGTTTTGGCTCTGCAGACGGTAGCTACGTCGGTTTTCGAAAAGAAGTTAACAACGGCTACACTTTGATGGCCCGAGATGACCGAACCCAAGGCCAGCTGGTCATTTATCGTGGCCACACGATTAGCGAAGACATTCGAACCGTGATTTCAGCTTACGACCCAAGAGTTCGCCCTTGGTACACACCTGTCGTAGCACAGAACAAGGCATTATGGTCATCAATTTATGCCAATGCAGATGAACGACAAGAGATCACTTTATCGGCTCTTGCTCCTATCTATAGTGATAACGAGCTCAAAGGTGTCCTTGCCAGCGATATCAAGATCAACACTTTTAATGCATTTCTCAAAGAACTAAAAGATGAAACAGATGCTTCTGTTTATATTATTGATAAGCAACAGCGCTTAGTCGCTCATTCGGGCGGAGGCAGCGTGGTCTCTTGGGGAACAGGACAAACAGACAAAGGCCAGCGCTTGTTAGCAACAGAGAGTGCTAACGCGGTAATACGTGAAAGTGCCCGTTATGTAGATAAGTTTCATCTAATCGATGATTTAAATGTGCAGCGCTTTAGTTTTAATTTAGATAACGAACGATATTTCAATCAACTTACCCCTTATGAAGATGAGTACGGCATCACTTGGATTATTGGTATGTCGATCCCAGAAAGTAGCCTACTTGGTGAATTACCAAAAAACCAAAGAAACAGCTGGTTACTCGGTCTAACGCTCAGTTGCATTGGTATTATCGCTGGATTAATTGCCTTTAATCGCGTAACTCAACCCATCACTTCAACAGCAGGGGCAGCAAAGCGCCTCGCCAAAGGTGACTGGGATACGAGCATGCCAAAAACGGGCAATATCTATGAAATTAGCATGTTAACTGCGTCATTTAATGAAATGACCAACAATTTAAAGGCTTCTTTTCAGGCGTTACAGGCTCAACTTACCTATGACTCATTAACTAAACTGTATAGTCGTGAAGGCTTTATTGATACAGCCAAGAAAAACCCTGAAAACGAAAAAGGTACACTTTACTTAATTGGTATTGACCGCTTTCGAGATATTAATGATAGCCTCGGCCATTACAATGGTGACCAACTGCTTATCATTGCGGCTGCTCGTTTAAGAGGTACGCTGCCATCGAACTTCCTGTTAGCTCGAACTGGCGGGGATGAATTTGCGATTTACGCTCCTAACATCAATCAAATAGATGACGTCCAGCTACTGACGAGCCGCTTGCTTCGAACCTTTACCTCCCCATTTGCCATGGAATCAGAAAGCGTGGTGATCAAAGTATCAATGGGTGTAGTGAATGTCTCGAACGTCAACGACATTACACTGCTGCTACGCAACAGCAGTATAGCCTTGAGCAACGCAAAGCAAGACAAAACCAGTGTCAGTATTTACAACCCAGAAATGGGCAAAGCATCGAGATATCGTACCAAGATGCTGGCACGTCTTAACAAGGCAATTGAGCTTCAGCAGTTCGAGCCCTTCTATCAGCCTATAATCGACCTGGAATCCGGAGCTACCATAGGTGCCGAGGCTTTGGCTCGCTGGGTAACGGACGAGGGTATAATCTCACCTTTGGAGTTCATTCCTTTAGCAGAAGAAACAGGATTGATCTACGACATTGGTAAGCAGATTTTGCACAAGTCATGTCGAGATACCGCAATTGCGATTGAATCTGGAAAATGGAATAAAGACTTCTCTATTCACGTTAACTTATCTGTCGACCAACTGAGTGAAAGCGGATTCATTGAATTGGTTAAAACCACGCTGAGTGACACCAAATTACCAGCCCAAAACCTGACGCTAGAGATCACTGAATCACGCATCGTCGACAATGACCAAACCATCATCGATAATATGCTGACGCTAAAAGCACTAGGTATCTCGATTGCAATTGATGACTTTGGTACCGGCTATTCGTCACTGGCTTACTTACACAAACTGCCATTTGATTGCTTAAAGATCGATCGCAGCTTCGTCAGTAAATTGGAAAAAGAGAACCTAGACAGCTCCATCGTCGCGGCCATCGTCAACATTACCAAGGGTTTCAAAGTGAGTTTGGTGGCAGAAGGCGTTGAAACACAACAACAAGCTGAACTACTCAAGCAGCTTCAATGCCCATTAGCTCAAGGTTTCTTATACAGCCGTCCGGTTCCGTTTGACCAATGGCCTACCGACCTCGGCAGTAAGCTAAATGCCAAGTTTAAAACGAATAACAAAGCCGAACAAAACGCAGAGGCCAAACAGGGCACCAAAGAGAGCCTCGCCTAAATCAGGCAGAAACCGAATGAGTCAGATACAAAAATGCCAGCATGATGCTGGCATTTTTTATGTTTCTATTCTCTATCGAGTTATTAGATGACGCGAGAGAATTGCTGTTGGCGAGCCTTGGCACGTAGGTATTTATCAAAACACATACAGATGTTACGGATCAGCAAACGGCCACGCAAAGTTACGCGTATTTCTTTATCATCGACTTCAACCAACTCATCGTTGATAAAGGTTTGTAGAAGCTCTAAATCTTCTTTGAAGTAGCGATTAAAGTTAACCGAGAACTCAGATTCGATCATTGTTTTATCAAGCTTGAAGTTACAAATCAGCTGCTTGATCACTTCACGACGTAGAAGGTCGTCACTGTCTAGAGCAACTCCTTTCCAAAGTGCATGACGCAGGTCATTCACCTGAGCGTAGTACTTCTTCAGCTCTTTCTGATTTTGTGCGTAAGCATCACCAACCATTGAGATAGCAGAAACACCGAAACCAATTAAGTCAGCTTCACCTTGGGTCGTGTAGCCTTGGAAGTTACGATGTAGAATACCTTCACGTTGTGCTACGGCTAGCTCATCTTCAGGTAATGCGAAGTGATCCATACCTATGAACTGATAACCCGCCCCGGTTAGCGTCTCGATAGTATCTTGTAAGATAGCCATCTTCTCTTTAGCTTCAGGTAGGTCTTCATCTTTTATCTTACGCTGCGCAGCAAACAGTTGCGGCATGTGTGCGTAGTTAAATACAGATAAACGGCCCGGCTTCATTTCTAACACTTGCTTCAATGTTTCAGCGAACAAAGCTTGAGTCTGCTTTGGTAGGCCGTAGATCAAATCCAGGTTAGTTGAACGGAAGCCTAGCTCTGTCGCACGTTGAACCATTGCAATAATGAACTCTTCATCTTGCTCACGGTTAACCAGCTTCTGTACTTCTTTATTGAAGTCTTGCACGCCAATGCTCAGGCGGTTGAAGCCTTCATTTCGAAGGTGGTCAAGTACGTCTAGCTCAATCTCACGCGGGTCAACTTCAATACTGATTTCAGCGTCAGCGGTGAAGTTAAACTCTTCACGCAAAATGCCCATCAAACGAGTGATTTGTGTTTTGGTCAAGAACGTTGGTGTACCGCCACCGAAGTGCAGTTGAGTCACTTTACGGCCATTCAATAAAGAGGCGCGCTGGCGGATTTCATGTTCAATCACATCCAAGTACTCATCCGCTTTATGCGAGTGACGAGTAATGACTTTATTACAACCACAGTAGTAACAAAGCTTATGGCAGAACGGGATATGCACGTAAAGAGAGAGTGGACGCTCAGGGTACTGAGTACACGCCATGTCGTAATCAGCGACGGTAAACGCTTCATGAAACTCCAACGCTGTTGGATATGAAGTGTAACGAGGTCCCGAATAGTTGTACTTGTTTAAGATCTCTTGATCCCAAACGATTTGCTGATTCGTTGTTACTGGCTTGCTCGACATAGCGGTAATTCCAATTTAGATCCGCGAGAACCTAAGGTCTCTCAAATCATTTTACATACATTAAAATATAGACGGGTTATTTTGCCACACGACCAGTAAGGTCGTTCCAAGACAAAATCAATTTTTCAGACAAAAACTCAGAACTGCTAGCTTGATCACTAACAAAGCGTCGGGATTAACGAGACGCAAAAGGTAAGAAGGCTCATTTAACATCGTCTATTAAAAGACAAGGCGACTTAAAAACAAGATGCATTTAAGATGAAAAGTCTTAAAGGCATAGGTATTAAAAGCAGCACGTCTTAAAAATGGAGTGTTCAACAAGCCTCTATATTAAATAGTCTTAGTGACTAGATCATCTGAATGTTGATTTGGTTGTTGAGAGGCTCAACCTTCTCCTGCAACCTTTTCAAATCTTCGATGACCGCATCATTCAAGCGAGTCTCTGCCTTATGGCGCGTGAGATTCTGCTGCATGCGATCTTTCTTCGTCAGTTCCTGTCTTGCATCTCCGCGAGCCATATCTTTTACGATATGGTACAGCTCAGAAAGAGCAGGATACTCAGAATCAAAATCGACACGCTCATCACCCTGAACGTTATCCATAATGATACACACTCGGATACTGATCTCAGGTAAGTCACACTGGCCTTGAATACCCGCTAAGCACAAAGTATTTACGTTTTCGTAAATCGTCGCGTTACGTTTTTCAATGGCAAGTGCTTGATGCTGCTTTTGCAACTCCGTCTGCTTCTTCACTTGAAGTAGAAGGTAACCTGCGTAAGAGCCCAAGCCGAGAATGATAATTCCACCAGCAATTGCTAATAAGGTTACGTTCATTGGCTATTAACCTTTAAAGCTGTCTAAGTCGAAATCTTCGAATTGAGATAGCAAGTCTTCGTCAGAGCTTGCTTTCTTCTTAGAGGCAACAGGTGCTTCTTCGAAGATCTCTTCTTCATCGTCTTCTGGCTCTAGCAGACCTAAGCGGCCCATTAGGTGTTCGATACGATCAAGTTTCTCATCAACAAACTTCTGCAGACCAGCACCTAGGTTTTCACCATTTTCGATACGATCTAGCAATGTGTTCAGTTGAGCATCATTCTCAAGCATCTCTAACTCTTGTTCGTTAGATAGCTTGCGCTCTTGTTTCGTCGACTTCTTCGCTGGTTCAACAATCAGCGGGATTTTTTTCTTGCTGCCTAAACGAGGGTCGCGAGCTAGTGCAGCTTTACGCTGTTTTGCTTCGCTACCATCAGAGTGACGGCTGCCAGACTTAAGGCCTTTACGCTTTTTAACACGCTTACGTTCACGACCTTCAACATCAGATTCACTACGGTTACGAGTAACCATAGGTTCCGGAGCGCCAAGTGCTCCCGGTTTTCTTGATTTCTTACTACGACCCATTACTGCACTTTCCTCAGTAAAATTACATCATTTCCAAAAAATTCTAGTTCGAGCTTATCCCGCTCTGCCAAAAACTGGAATGTTTGACGACTAAAGAAGACGACATGTGTCGGGTCATTCTTGTAGTGCCAACCAGCAAACGCGTCTACGTCTATTACTAGTTTAGTCATAAGACCAATCCAGCCCTTGGGTTTAACTAAATTCAACCATTGCTGCCACACTTTGTCTGGGTGATAAAGATGCTCTATCACCTCCGTGGCAGTCATAAAGTCATACGTTTTTTCCAACACAGAAGCTTCTGGGTGGTAATAGATATCGTACAACTCCATGGTGTGTCCGGCTTCTTCTAACATAATAGATAGCGTAGGGCCTGGGCCACAACCAAAATCCAACCCGTGTGAGTTAGATGAAATTTTGTCTGTTAGTGGATCCGCGATGCGAGATAGAAAACGGCGATAGCCTGCATCACTAGGATCGTTCTCATGGAGATCATAGTGTGCTTTCTCTTCTTTTGCTTCTAACCTTTGTTCAGGTTTAACAAATACCAGTTCACATTGCTGACACTGCAGATAGGCTCTGCGTTTGTCTTCAAAATAGTGATTCACGCCTTGGTGATGGCATAAGGGACAAGTATACATAGCACATCCTTAAACAGGGATGCGAAACATACCAGAAACTGAGTTTATAGTGGAGAGGTATTGGGTGTTTTTTCATCAAATCAATAAAAAAAGCGATAGGAAAACCTATCGCTCTCTAAATCTGCCTATATCGGCCAAAATTTGCATACTCAACTTGGTACACAAATCTCCATTTGTTATTGGTGCTTTCCATGCCAAATTTGTTTGTTGTTCATCGTCCTGATGAGTTTTGGCTATCCTTTTCTAACACCTTGTTGCTGGGCTGTCCTAGCCTGATCCGTTTCTGTCTATACCGTTAGACTAGATGACCATCCGTATCTAAGTCAGCTCCTAGCTGATGGCGGCTACTATACCTTTTTACAAAAAGACTACAAGAGTGCGAGCTCACACTTTTGTACACAATTCGAACACGCATTGATAAATTAGACATTAACACAAACCGGATATATAAAATCAATACAAAAGAAAACGCCCCAACCATTACTGATCGGGGCGTCTCTTCAATCTCGCTCGAACGTACATTTCATTACTCTGGCTAAGAGCAAGAAACCGACATATTAGTGTAAACCACCAACGTACTTCGATAAGGTATCAATATCTGCGTCTGTTAACTTTTTAGCTACATCACGCATCATCGCATTCATGTCGTTATTACGGTTACCATCGCGGAATTTCTCAAGTTGAGCCTTGATGTAATCTGCGTGCTGACCTGAAATCTTAGGGAAACCAGAAAGTTCGGTACCATTACCACGAGGGCCGTGACAAGCAATACAAGCCGTTACGCCGCGTTCTGCGTTACCCGCAGTGTAAAGAACCTTACCTTCATCTACTACATTTTCAGGAGTAGAGTTACTAGAGATAGGGAGAGATGCGTAGTATGCCGCTAGGTCAGCCATATCTTCTTCAGATAAAGGCATCGCCATTGCACCCATTACAGGCTCGTAACGACCTTGTTTACCACCACTCGTCATACCTAGCTTAAGCTCTTTTAACTGCTTCTCTAGATACTTCTCATGTTGACCAGCCAGCTTAGGATACTGAGTGATCAGACTGTTGCCGTCAGCACCGTGGCAGGCAACACATGTTTGTGATTTGGCTTTACCAGCTTCAATACTACCTTGAGCCCATACTGAGCAGCTGGCTAAAAGACTCAAAATTAGCGCTAATTTCTTCATGACATTCCATTATAATTATCAAGCTTCCAGTACCACTCTATGTTGCCACTCATGGTACAATAGGCGACCTTATGCCGAGCACGGTTATTTTACACAAATTCACAAAAAAGTAATCAATCGACTACACAAAGTCGAGATGGAGTTAACAGTGAGCGTAAAAATTCATTATCAAAACACGCATTTCATTACCAGTGCACCTGATATTCGTCACTTACCAGAAGACGAAGGGATCGAAATTGCGTTTGCAGGACGCTCCAATGCTGGTAAATCTAGCGCACTAAACCGCGTTACAAACCAAAAAAGCTTGGCGAAAACCAGTAAAACCCCAGGTCGAACTCAGCTAATTAACCTATTTAAGGTTACCGACGGCTGTCATATTGTCGATTTACCGGGATATGGCTTCGCTCAAGTACCGCTTGAGATGAAGAAAAAATGGCAGAAGTCGCTAGGTGAATACCTACAACGACGTGAAAGCCTAAAAGGTTTAGTGGTATTGATGGATATCCGTCACCCAATGAAGGACCTTGACCAACAAATGATCTACTGGGCTATCGATAGCCGCATCCCAGTACAGATTTTGTTAACAAAAGCAGACAAACTGAAAAGCGGTGCGCGTAAAGCACAGCTACTGAAAATCCGTAATGATGCGAAATCTTTCGGTGGTGATGTAGCGGTTGATGTCTTCTCTTCAATGAAGGGCATCGGCGTTGACCAACTGCGTGCCAAGATGGATGAGTGGTTTGCACCTGTGTTTGCTAATCAGATCATTGATGAGCTAGCGGACGAAGAGCAAAACGACTCAGAGTAATTCTTCTATCTATAGCTTTATCTATAATTAGAAGTTAAAGCACTTACAGCAAGTGATTTAGCCTTATTAATACCCTTCCTTATATAGGTGGGGTATTTTTTTGCCCAAAAATTAGTGAGTTAAACCTAAGTCTTGAGAATTAAAGACAAGATTAATCAGTTAGAAACGAGAGAAGTGAACCATACTAAAAGACACATCTAAATAAACAGAACAATGAGAAAGGAATACTCATGTGGAAAACACCATTGGCCATCATTGCACTTATGTTGCTCTCACTGACAGGGTTTGCCTCTGAAGCAGAACAAGAACAAGTCCCATTAATCAATGTCGATATGACCTTAGACCTAGATGGTATGGAAAGGTACGCAAAAGACGCGAGTGAGTCTCTTGAGGTGATATCGCAATCTTTGCAGGCGATAGTCAACAACCCCAACCTCAGCAATGACCAACAACAAGCCTTGAATCAAACCGTTGAAAGCATCAATCAGCTTGCGAGCTCCACCAAGACATCACTCAATCAACTCCCACAAGTCTTAGACCAATCTCGACTCGCCTTTAAGAAAACCAGTCAATTACTGCTAGATGATATCCAAACTAAAATCATTATTGCGTTGGCAGCCGTTATCACTGTCATTGTTATCGCGTTGACCGCTATCTATCTACTTATCCTAAAACCCATGCAGCAAACCTTGGTGGAAGCGACCAACAATATCTCTTCTATGGCGCAATCTATCCAGATCACGGCCGAAGCTCTGAAATACAGCACAGAGAAACAACAGGAAATCATGGACTACATTGAGCATTCACCCACTCAATATACTGATAAATAAGACGTAAGCGATCAATGTATTATGAGTCACTTGTAAAATAAAAGTTATTTTCAAGAATAAAACAATGCACTTAGAGACGGATTAAAATTACCAATTGCTGATTGAATTCCAGATCTAAGGCAATCAAGTGTTTATCACGCTGCTTAGGGAAAGCGTAACAAAAGGCACTAAAAATGGGAGATTTTACGGGGGAATAGTAGGTTGGAGATATTTTTCTTTCGCACAAGAAAAAACGCCCCAGTCAAATACTGACTGGGGCGGCTGAATCAGCCTAATCCAATAACGTGAAACAAAAGGTCTGAAAGATAGAACATCTTACCTCTGTACCCTACAAGATTTAATGTACAACAATTGCTCAGAAATGAAAACCATTTTTGTAGTTTTTTTTCATGAACGTTTTATTAAAACACCCAAAATCTTCTTATGACCTAACTTTATTCGAGACAAAAAAATCCAGTGTTTGTGCACTGGCTCATACTAATTTACTCAATAAGGTCAAAAACTGATTAGTGGGCTTGATCCCAGTTGTCACCGTGGCCAGCTTCCGCGACAAGCGGTACTTCTAGCTCTGCGGCGGATTCCATCAATTCTTGTACTTTACTTTCAATTTCGGCTAAAGCTGACTCTTCCACTTCGAAGACCAATTCATCGTGTACTTGCATAAGCAGTTTCACACGACCATCGCCTTCCGCTTGAATCCATTCATCAACCAACAGCATCGCTTTCTTAATGATATCTGCTGCTGTGCCCTGCATTGGCGCGTTGATTGCCGCACGTTCAGCAGCCTTACGACGCATGCCATTTCGAGATTGAATCTCAGGAAGGTGCAGACGACGACCGTAAATGGTTTCAACAAAGCCTTGCTCTGAAGCCGCGCTGCGTGTGTCTTCCATATACTGCATCACACCTGGGTAACGCTCAAAGTAAGTATCCATGTAGTGTTGTGCTTCGCCACGAGGAATACCTAGCTGCTTAGCCAAACCAAAAGCACTCATGCCGTAGATAAGACCAAAGTTAACCGCTTTAGCACGACGACGCTGCTCAGTGGTCACACTATCAATATCAACACCAATGATCTCAGCAGCCGTTGCCGCGTGGATATCTTTGCCTTGTTGGAATGCTTCCAGCAGCGCTTTATCACCCGATAGGTGCGCCATGATACGCAATTCAATTTGAGAGTAATCGACCGCTAGAATCTTCCAACCATGCTGTGCAACGAATGCTTGGCGGATACGACGACCTTCTTCATTACGAATTGGGATGTTCTGTAGGTTTGGATCAGTCGAAGACAAACGGCCCGTCGCGGTCACCGCTTGATGATAAGACGTATGAACACGACCAGTCTCAGCGTTGATCATCTTCGGCAGTTTATCTGTGTACGTCGACTTAAGCTTCGCAAGACCACGATACTCAATGATCAACTTAGGTAGCGGGTAATCAAGCGCCAGCTCTTGAAGCACTTCTTCGTTGGTTGAAGGTGCACCTGATGGCGTTTTCTTGATAACTGGCAGACCCATTTTCTCAAACAGGATCGCTTGCAGTTGTTTTGGCGAGTTCATATTGAACTCTTGCTCTGCTATCTCGTAAGCTTTCTGCTCTAGCTCATCCAGACGAACCGCAATCTCTTGCGATTGAGCCCCTAACAACATGTCATCAATGAATACACCTGTGCGTTCAATGCGAGACATCACAGGAATCAGTGGTACTTCGATTTCTTCATAGATGGTTTTTAGCTTTTCATCTTGCTCAATGTTTTCCATCAGGCGGTTATGAAGACGTAATGTCACATCAGCATCTTCTGCAGCGTATGGAGACGCCTCACCCAGTTCTATCTGGTTGAAAGTAAGCTGTTTCTTACCTTTACCTGCGATTTGCTCAAATGAGATGCAGCTGTGCTGAAGGAAACGCAGCGCTAGGCTGTCCATATCATGCTTGCCACCTACGCTGTTGAAAACGTAAGACGCCAGCATGGTATCGTGTTTGATGCCTTTCATCTCGATACCGTAGCGCGCTAGCACACTCATATCGTACTTCAGGTTTTGACCCACTTTAGCTTGAGCATCATCTTCAAGAATCGGTTTCAGTTGTTCAAGTACCCAATCACGATCCAGCTGTTGCGGTGCATCTAGGTAATCATGAGCAACCGGTACGTAAGCGGCAACGCCCTCGTCCGTCGCAAATGATAGACCGACCAGGTTCGCCACCATGTAATCAAGGCTGTCTGTCTCAGTATCAAAAGCAAACAATTCAGCTGCTTTAAGCTTTTCTAACCAAACATTGAATGACGCTTCATCTAGAATCGTTTCGTAGTTGCTACGATCAATCGTCACGGCAGACGTATTCATCTCTACAGTAGACGTTGCTGAAGAAGCACTGTTGCGTGCCGCACCAGCTCCCGCTGCGGCAGATTTTTCTGCCGCCTCAACCACACCACTGCCACCTTCAAGCAGCTCGTTCAACCAAGATTTGAAGACCAGTTGACCGTATAACTTAATCAGCTCATCGATATTGGGTTGTGCTTTTACCAATGACTCAGGCGTCTCTTCAAGCTCAACATCTAGCTTGATTGTTGCAAGCTCGTAGGACATGTCAGCATTGTCTTTATTATCAGCCAGCTTCTTAGCCATCGTTTTCGAACCACGGAAACCAAGCGCCGCAATATCATCAAGATTCTGATACAACTTTTCGATACTACCAATGCCTTGTAGCAAAGCCGTCGCTGTCTTGTCACCCACACCCGGAACACCAGGGATGTTATCGACTTTATCGCCCATCAGTGCCAAATAATCGATGATCAGTTCTGGCGGGATACCAAACTTCTCAATCACACCTTCGCGATCCATTACCACGTTGGTCATGGTGTTGATCAGAGTAACGTTGTCATCAACTAACTGCGCCATATCTTTATCACCAGTACTGATAAGTACAGGCATCCCCATCGCAGAAGCTTGAGAAGCCAACGTACCAATCACGTCATCTGCTTCAACGCCAGGAATAGAGATAAGTGGCAAACCCATCGCACGAATCACATTGTGCAATGGTTCTATCTGGCAACGAAGATCGTCAGGCATAGGTGGGCGGTTTGCTTTGTACTCTGGGTACATGTCATCACGGAACGTTTTCCCTTTCGCATCAAAAATAACCGCAATACGATCAGAAGCAAATTGACGCATCATGCTGCGTAGCATGTTAACTACACCATAAACAGCGTTCGTTGGGATATCACCATTGCTCATGGTGCCAGGGTAAGCATGGAACGCGCGATATAGGTAAGAAGAGCCATCGATCAGAATCAATGGATTATCAGGAATACGAGCCATAATATTTGTGAATCCAGTAAGTACAGAAATTATCTGTTAAGAATGCCACGTCTGTTGGTTGGATTCCATGTTGTCGATCTGTATCCGTTCACTCGGTTGTATTCGTTATAATCGATTTGTTGTTATTTTTTGTTCTTAGACGCAAGCGTTCTGTGGATAACTCTGTTTATATTATTTATCCACCCTGTTGAGAAGTAAGGTTAACAAATCAAAAAACACCAACAAAACACTGATAATAAAGAACAATTTTACAGATCGAACATATGATCAACGATCTTTTTACGATCCTGCATTGTGGAAAAGAATGCTGATGGCGTTTTATTCATAAAAAAACGTGCCACTAAATATGCATATTGTTGAATTGGAGGTATAAAAAAAGCGACACCCGAAGATGTCGCCTAGCAAAAACTGGTAAAGCCATTCAAATGAATACCACAGCTTTACCTAAAAGCTATAAATTACACTGGAAGCAATGTGAGCAATGTCGTGTCAAAAAGAACTTAGTACAAGTTCGCGAGAATTCTGTTGGGTAACCAAGTTGATACTTGAGTACTTAACATCCTTGTGAACATTTCCTCATTCCCTAAGACAGGGTTAATAATAATGATTCTCATTTAATAGTCAACAACTAAATGATAATAAATCTCATTAAATTCATTTTAAATGATTTATCCCTCCGATAAAGCAAATCATTAAGCTGATAATTGCTTCACGAAATGGATTCGATTTTCATTAATCTCTTCTTTTTCTTCCAGTTTTTCTATTCGATATCCATTTTTCAATAGTAAACACAGCATCGCAGGAAACTGGTTACGAGATTTTACTTTCAGCTGCTCATAACCCCGCTCTTGTGCCCACAGCTCCTGAACATCTAATTGAGCCTGTGCGACACCCTTATTTCTTGCAAGCGATGACACACCACCAAACCAGCTATAGAAAGTATTTGAGTTAAGCTCATAACCAATTTTAAAGCCAAGTAACACGTTCGCCTCTTCAGCCACTAAGATCAGGCTCTTTTTCCCTTCAAGCCGAGCTGCCAGTGAAGCGACACTCTCTTTTCTAGCAAACTCAGAGATCTGCTCGACAACAGACACAACCTCTTCCAGTGAACCTTCACGTACTATGACTGACATCTTCTTCCATCCTCATAAGCGAAAGGGCTGACACAATGGCCAACCCTTTTACTGAATATCACTTAAGTTAACGTTAAGTTGTTACTTTTCTTTTAAGTGCTTGGCTGCTTGTGCATTGTCTTCAGCAAGCCACTCTGCAACATCTTTAGCAAAG
The DNA here is from genome assembly GCF_000272405.2 of Vibrio tasmaniensis 1F-187. Lineage (GTDB taxonomy): Bacteria > Pseudomonadota > Gammaproteobacteria > Enterobacterales > Vibrionaceae > Vibrio > Vibrio tasmaniensis_A. The sequence goes on along the minus strand of NZ_AJZM02000434.1, from coordinate 9,592 downwards.
TAAGTCAGAATGCCATCAGCACCAGCACGCTTAAAGCACAGCAGTGATTCCATGACGGTGTCGCGTTCTTTCAGCCAACCGTTTTGAATTGCTGCTTTGTGCATCGCATACTCACCAGACACTTGGTAAGCATACGTTGGTGCTTGAAGTTCATGTTTCACACGACGCACGATGTCTAAGTAAGGCATACCTGGCTTAACCATCACCATATCCGCACCTTCATTAAGATCCATTGCCACTTCGTGAATCGCTTCATCGCTGTTGGCTGGATCCATCTGGTAGTTCTTCTTATTACCACCTTTCAGGTTCGAAGCACTGCCGACTGCATCACGGAATGGGCCGTAATAACACGATGCGTATTTCGCAGAGTACGCCATAATCTGAGTATGAATATAACCCGCTTCCTCTAACGCTTCACGGATCTTACCAATACGACCATCCATCATATCCGACGGAGCAACCACATCAGCACCGGCTTCAGCATGAGACAGAGCCTGCTTGATCAAGACTTCAGTCGTCTCGTCATTCATCACATAGCCATCTTCATCGATGATGCCGTCCTGGCCGTGAGTAGTAAATGGGTCCAGTGCAACATCAGTAATCACACCCATATTTGGCACGTGCTCTTTTAATGAACGTACCGCACGCTGCACTAAACCTTCTGAATTATGAGCTTCAGCCGCGCATAAGCTTTTAGCATCTTGGTTCACGACCGGAAACAGAGCAATCGCCGGAACACCCAATTTTGACAGGTAATCCGCTTCTTCAAGCATCAGATCGATCGACAAGCGTTCAACACCCGGCATTGACTCGACAGGCTCGCGGCGGTCTTTACCCATCAGGATAAACATTGGGTAGATGAGGTCATCCACAGACAATTGATTTTCTGCCATTAGGCGACGGCTAAAGTCGTGCTTACGCATACGGCGCATACGGCGACCTGGGAATTGACCTTGAATTGAAACAGACACTAGATTCTCCTTGCCTAGTCTAAGCACCGAAATGCTTAGATATGAAAAGTGCTAAATACAGGCAAAAGCATATCACTGATGGCTCAGGACGCTAGCAGTAAAATATAAAACCCACTCAAAAACAGGGGTAAATGGCAAAAAATGACCTTCTCCTCACACTGCCGTATACTCATGACAACTCAGTAAAGACTGCTTTCAGGACAAAATAATGATCGACACCCATGCTCATATCTACGCGAGCGAATTCGATGAAGACCGTGAACAAGTCGTGCAGCGCGCACTGGCTCAAGGTATTGATACCATTCTATTGCCGAACATCGATTTAGAATCTATCGAGCCAATGTTAGCGACGGAAGCTCAGTTTCCTGAGGTGTGTCGTTCAATGATGGGCTTACACCCTTGTTATGTGGATGCGAATATCGAGCAAACCCTCAAAACCGTTCGGGCTTGGTTCGACAAGCATAACTTCATCGCCGTGGGTGAGATCGGTATCGACTTGTACTGGGATAAAACCTTCAAGGCAGAACAAGAGATGGCTTTCGTGACTCAACTGCAGTGGGCAAAAGAGCTCGATCTTCCAGTGGTGATCCACACGCGTGATTCTATTGAAGAGACACTTGCCTTACTGCGTAAAGAACAAGACGGCAGCTTACGTGGCGTATTCCACTGCTTTGGCAGCAGCTTAGAGGAGGCCCAGGCAATCAACGAGCTAGGCTTTCACTTAGGTTTAGGCGGTGTATCGACCTTTAAGAACTCAGGAATGGACAAGGTGATTCCACATCTTGATATGAATTACGTCATTCTAGAGACAGATTGCCCATACTTGGCACCAACACCGAATCGCGGTAAACGTAATGAGCCAGCCTACACGGAATTGGTAGCAAAACGCATCGCTGAATTGCGTGGAATGACCCTTGACGAAGTCGACAATATAACGACCAGCAACGCTAAATTACTGTTTGGTTTATAATATCAATCACAGTAAATCATCAGAAATAACGCAGTGATCGAGCTTTAAAACAAGTGAGCGTAACCCGTTATTTATGACGAAGGTATAATCGACATTCGATAAACAGACACAATAAAAAAGCGGCCTCGGGCCGCTTTTTTATTGTGTCATGTTTGCTGAAGGACTCTAGCAATTATACTCTTACAGCAGAATCAAGATTCAGCTTCTTCCTCTTCATCCGCATCTGGTTTACGCACATAGAAACGCGCGAAGAACAGACCAATCTCAAACAGAATACACATTGGAATCGCCAACAGTGTCTGCGAGATCATATCGGGAGGTGTCAGCATCATACCGACGATAAAAGCACCGACAACAATGTACGGACGCTTTTCAGACAGAGCCTTAGGCGTTGTCGCCCCCGTCCAACATAACAAGATAATCGCTACTGGTACTTCAAAGGCAATACCAAAAGCAAAGAACAGCGCGAGTACAAAATCGAGATAACTTGATATGTCTGTTGCGAACTCTACCTGCCCTAAGGAAATAGCCGTGAAGAAACTAAATACCAATGGGAATACTACGAAGTAAGCAAACGCCACACCACAGTAAAACAGCAAAGAACTTGAAGCCAATAGCGGCATGATCAAGCGTTTTTCATGCTTGTACAAACCCGGAGCAACAAAGGCCCACACCTGATACAAAATAAACGGCACCGCGACAAAAATAGACGCGATTAAGGTTAATTTTAGTGGTGTAAAAAATGGCGATGCAACATCCGTTGCGATCATCGTCGCCCCTTCAGGCAGACGATCTACCAAAGGTGCTGATACGAATTCATAAATATCATTAGCAAAATAAATTAGCCCGACAAATATCACTAGAACGGCGACAATCGCGCGTAGTAGGCGATTACGTAATTCTAGAAGATGGCTAATTAAAGGCTGTGTCTGCTCAGTCGAAGACATGTCAAACCTCTTAAACAGGAAGATCGAAAAGGAGCCGCGCACCTATCTATCCAGTTGAATTGGTATCCACTTGAATAGATATCTACTTGAATAGCTATCGACTTAAACATCTAGCGACTCAAGCATCTGGCGACTCCTCCTTGCGAGACTATTCGGCTTTCTTATCTGACGGTGCTGAAGCTTCGCTGTTAACCTGAATGGTTTCAGATTCTACAGTTTCCGTGACACTAGGTTCAGTCTCACTTGGCTTATCAGACTCAGGCTTGGCGTACGGACGTTGAACTTGAGCAGCGGCCTGCTTGAGTTCATCGACTGACGCTTTTAGGTCTGGAGATAAATCTTCCATACCCATTTTTTCCGCCTTGCGTAGGTTTTCTTGCAGCTCTTGCACCTTAAGCTCGTGAGAAAGTTCATCTTTCACACTGTTTGCCATGCTTTTCGCTTGTCCAACAAACTTGGAAATACTACGAATCGCCACGGGCAAACGCTCAGGTCCTAAAACCACTAACCCAACGACAGATATTAATACCAGTTCCCAAAAACCGATATCAAACACGATTTACGCCTGCTCTTTGTCTTTCTTTGTTTCAGCAGTTGTTTCAGCGCTAGCTTCTGTCTTCTGCTGTTCAATATTCTTTGGTTCGAAGTCTGCGTCTTTCTTATCTGCAGGCTTATCTTCATCGCTCATTGCTTTTTTGAAGCCTTTCACCGCTGAACCTAAGTCACCACCCATGCCGCGCAGTTTCTTTGTTCCGAAAAGTAAAATTACAATTACAGCAATGATTAGAAGTTGCCAAATACTGATACCACCCATTGTCATTGTCCTCGGGTCTGTCTACACATAAAAAATATTAAGAGAGTCTACTGTCTAACGACGGTAAGCTCGCCAACTAAGCAACCAAAATGTGACACCTGCGATGCCACAGCCCATAGATAGCTGCTCATAAGGGCTTGAAACTAATATTGCGGAGCATACGACTAAAGTGGCTCCAACGCCAAACAAAAACTTTCCAGTTGCTTGCTGACGCTTACTCTCTCGGTAACCTTGATAAAGCTGATCCATTCTGTGGTTCATCGCTTTACCTTGGCGCAAGCTGTCATAAAGCAGCTCTGGCAGCTCTGGCAGTTTTTCTGCCCAGAATGGCGCGCGCTCTTTTACTGCATTGATCACAGCTTGCGGCCCCACCTGATTCATCATCCAGGTTTCAAGGAAAGGCTTGGCGGTTGCCCACAAATCAAGTTGCGGATACAACTGACGACCTAGCCCTTCCACATACAACAAGGTCTTCTGCAGAAGCACCAACTGAGGCTGAACCTCCATGTTGAAACGTCTTGCTGTATTAAATAAGTTTAGCAACACATGGCCAAATGAGATCTCACCAAGTGGTTTTGCAAAAATTGGCTCACACACCATACGGATCGCGAACTCAAAATCATTGACGTTGGTGTCGTGTGGCACCCAACCCGAATCAACGTGCAGCTCGGCGACTTTACGATAATCTCGATTAAAGAAAGCCAACAGGTTCTCTGCTAAATAGCGCTTATCTTCACTGTTGAGCGTGCCGACAATGCCACAATCCAAACCAATCCACTGAGGGTTATCTGGATTCTCTGGGTTAACGAATACGTTGCCCGGGTGCATGTCTGCATGGAAAAAGCTGTCTCGGAATACTTGGGTGAAGAATACCGTCACGCCACGTTCCGCGAGCAATTTCATGTTGGTGCCGTTGGCTTCTAGCGTTTCAATATCGGATACTTGAATACCGTAGATACGCTCTGACACCATCAGGGTTTCGCTGCTTAGATCAGGGATAACCTCTGGAACATACAGCTCTTCACTGCCTTCAAAATTACGTCGTAGTTGAATCGCATTGGCCGCCTCTCGGCGCAGGTCTAGTTCATCAAGTAACGTTTTTTCGTACTCGTGAACGACTTCAACCGGTTTCAAACGACGTGCTTCAGGAAGCGACTTAGCGACTATACGCGCCATTCGGTGCATCAGTTTTAGATCTGCGTCAATCACCGGGCGAATATCAGGGCGAATAACCTTCAGAACAATCTCGCGACCACTCTCCTTGAGCTTCGCGGTATGCACCTGAGCGATAGAAGCAGAAGCCAATGGCTCGATATCAAAGTCGGTAAACCAGTTATCTAGGCTACCACCGAGCGCTTTTTCCATGTCTCGCTTAGCCAATTGACCATCAAATGGCGCCACTTGGTCTTGTAATAAAGCCAATTGGTCAGCGATATGAGGAGGAAATAGGTCGCGACGCGTTGACATCATCTGACCAAACTTAATCCAAACAGGCCCTAATTCTTGCAACGCTAAACGCAAGCGATGACCCAACTCTTTATCTTGATGTTTGTTCTTGAGCCAAAACAGTGACTTTCTCGCCAGCAAAGGAGCCTTGGTCAACTGGTGCTCAGGCATCAACTCATCAAGGCCGTATTCCAACTGTACCTTGATAATATGATAAAGACGTTTCAGTTCTGTTGGGGTCATGCTTTCTCCAACAGAGCGTTCAGTTTAGCTTCAAGACGTGCAGCTGAGCTTTTCACGTCGTCAACCTGATCGCAAAAATGTGCCACTTCTAATGGCGCTGGTGCAATCTTCCACTCTTCAGTTAATACCTGAGCGAGATGGTTTTGATGCTTAGTCGCTTGCTTAGCCACAAGGCCACCAACATTCTTAACGCCTTGTACCAAGGTATGGGCAACCACATCTCCAGTCACGCGCGATAGCCACTCTTCCAAGTCAGGCTTGCAGTCTGTCATTAGCTGAGCAAATTTCTGAGCCAGTTGAATATCACCCTCTAAGATCAGCTTATCTTGCTTGATCAACTTGGTGATGTTCGATTGCTCACGCAGTTCTGGCAGTACCGAGAGGTTCAAAGATAGGTAGCAATCAGGTTGTCCTTCGTAGTCAGACAACACATCGATTTGTTGGCTAAAAACGAAAGTGAGAGTTTTGTTCAGCTCTTTCAAATTAACTTGAATGATCTGCCCCTTTAAACGAGACAAACGACGAACCAAAGCTGGATCATCGTTCACGAAAGTATTTAAAGAGGTTTCAATAACCGCGGTGACCAATGGATCAAATGGCATGACTGTCCTTACCTTTGAAAACGGATAAGCGTTAACCTATCCGTTGTATCTTTATTCTTATTTTTTAGCACACTCAACGAGCCTGCTACCAAGTTCGACTAGAACTTGTAACCACGGTGCAGCGCAACAATGCCGCCCGTTAGGTTGAAGTATTTAGTATTTTCAAAACCCGCTTCTTGCATCATGCCTTCCAAGGTTTCTTGGTTAGGGTGCATACGGATTGATTCTGCAAGGTAACGATAGCTATCTGCATCGTTAGCAATCAGCTCACCCATTTTTGGCAATAGGTGGAAAGAGTATGCATCGTAAACCTTTGATAGTGGCTCAAGCACTGGCTTAGAAAACTCAAGAACCAACAGACGACCGCCCGGCTTAAGTACGCGGTACATTGAACGCAGCGCTTGGTCTTTGTCGGTAACATTACGCAGACAGAAGCTGATGGTAATGCAATCGAAGTAGTTATCTGGGAAAGGCAGCTCTTCAGCATTGGCTTGAACGTAATGTACGTTGCCAACAATACCGCTATCACGCAGTTTATCGCGGCCAACATTCAGCATTGAGTTGTTGATATCAGCAAGAACCACGTGGCCTTTTTCACCAACGATGCGCGAGAATTTCGCAGTAAGGTCGCCAGTACCACCACCAAGATCGAGGATACGTTGACCAGGGCGCACGCCACTGCAATCAATCGTGAATCGCTTCCACAAGCGGTGAACACCACCCGACATTAAGTCATTCATGATGTCGTATTTAGCGGCTACAGAGTGAAATACCTCTGCTACTTTCGCGACTTTTTGGTCTTTCGCGACTGTTTCGAAACCAAAGTGTGTGGTTTCTGACTCTACTGCTGAATTTGTCTGCACGCTTGTGTCCATAATGCTGTTATCTACCATGGTAAGTTCTCATCGACAGTACACTCTCTCTTTAGAGGCGCTGCGGCCGATTAGTTTACTTTATCCTCAGCGGGTTGTCTTTCTACTAAGGAGGCATTTTCTGAAAAAGCCTCATTTTGAGCGATTTCCGCCAAGCCAACCGAGATAGGTTTCTTCACCTCAACACCCAATTGCTTAAAGCTTTCGGCCTGACGAATCACGTTACCACGACCAGTCACCAGCTTATTCATGGCACCTTGGTAGCTTTGATTAGCTCTGTCTAATGAGCTACCAAGACCTTCCATATCATCAACAAACAAGCGCAGCTTGTCGTAAAGTTTGCTCGCCCGCTCCGCAATGATTTGTGCATTCTGGTTCTGTCTTTCGTTGCGCCACAAGTTATCAATGGTACGCAGTGCCACCAGCAAGGTCGTAGGGCTGACCAAGATAATGTTTTGTTCCATCGCGTCTTTGACCAAGCTAGGGTCAGCTTGAATCGCGACTTGAAACGCGGGTTCTACCGGAATAAACATCAATACATAATCAAGGCTCTGTATACCTTTGAGCTGATGATAATCCTTCTGACTCAAGACTTTAATATGCGCTCGCAGTGAAGCTAGATGATCACGCAGTGCTGCGTCGCGTTGTTGATCGGTCTCAGCGTTGAAGTAGCGCTCAAATGCCACCAAAGCCATTTTCGAATCGACCACCACTTGCTTATCTTGTGGCAGATGGACAATTACATCGGGTTGATAACGCTTGCCGGCATCGTTTTGCAGGTTCACCTGCGTTTGATATTCATGGCCTTCTCGTAAGCCAGAATCCGCCAACACGCGAGCCAGTACCACCTCGCCCCAGTTACCTTGTTGTTTATTATCACCCTTTAGCGCTTGAGTCAGGTTAACCGCTTCACGCGTCATGCTCTCATTGAGGCGCTGCAAGTTTTTAAGCTCATGCACTAAGGTGTGACGCTCTTTGGCTTCTTGGCTAAAGCTATCATTAACCTGCTTCTTAAAGCCCTCTAACTGCTCTCTCAGCGGTGATAACAAACCCTCTAGGCTTTGCTTGTTCTGTTGATCGACCTTAGCGGTTTTGCTCTCAAACAGTTGATTCGCTAACAGTTCAAACTGCTGCTTCAATCGGGACTCTGCCTGCTCTAACAGCTGCAGTTTTTCACTGTTGGCGAGATTTTCTTGGTCGTGCCTAGCTTCTTGCTCGCGAAGCTCAGCCTCCAACTCAGACTTATGCTCCTTAAGAACATTGATATCATCGGCATACTGCTGACGCTCTTGCTTCACGGCTTCAAAATAGCGCAGCTTCTCCATCGCAGCCATCACCTTGCCATGCGCCTGCTTAAGTTCAAATGCCGCTTTGTCTCGATCATCATCCAACTCATTGAGCTCTTGTTGTGCCTCTGCGAGTGAAGATTTGAGCTGAGATTGTTGTGACTCATGCAGCAAACGGTCGGACTCTAATTGCTGTTCAAGAAGTCGCTGCTGAAAAGAGAACTTCAGTTTGATCCACCAACCCACGACACCGCCGCTGACGAGCGCGCCGGAAATAGCAGCAATAAGCGTTGCCTGATGTTCAATAATCCATTGCATGATAATGATTTAGCCTAATTGGAAATAACTCATTAAAGGGTATTTTGATACTGGATAAATGTCCAGTTTGCCGTATTAAAATTCGACAGATAGACTAAGCGCTCCGTATTCTGCCCCATCAAATTAGAATGAGTTGCTATGAACGAACGTCGTGCCTTGGGCTTTGGCCTTGCTGCGGTATTACTGTGGTCAACAGTCGCTACTGCTTTTAAGCTGACCCTTGCTGAGTTTTCACCGATTCAAATGCTGACCATCGCCAGCATTGTGTCGTCGATTGCGCTGATCGCAGTCTGCGCGTTTCAAGGCAAGCTTTCTCAGCTGAGTACCACGTTTCTTTCAAACCCTTGGTATTACTTACTGCTCGGTTTGGTTAACCCACTGGCCTATTACCTGATTCTATTCAAAGCCTACGACCTGCTGCCTGCATCTCAAGCTCAAGCCATTAACTACAGCTGGGCTATCACGCTAACCTTAATGGCTGCGGTGTTTCTGGGACAAAAGATTCGTAAACAAGATTGGATTGCGTGTACCTTCAGCTATGCGGGTGTGGTAGTCATTGCCACCAAAGGTGATGTATTAGGCATGCAGTTCGATAGCCCACTCGGTGTGGCACTGGCGCTGCTTTCAACCTTGCTTTGGGCGGGCTACTGGATTCTCAATACCAAAAACAAGGCTGACCCGGTGGTGGGTGTATTACTTGGGTTCTTAGTGGCATTGCCCTTCGCGATCGGTTTAACCATTTACGAAGGCGAGAGTTTTAGCCAAATCACAGCGAAAGGTTGGATGGCTGTGACTTATGTTGGCCTGTTCGAGATGGGCATTACCTTTGTCTTGTGGCTATCAGCACTCAAGCTAACCAACAATACGGCACGTATCAGCAACCTAATTTTTGCCTCACCGTTTATTTCGCTAATGCTACTTTCAACCATCATTGGCGAAGAGATTCACCCAGCGACACTGTTTGGCTTACTGCTAATCATTGCTGGTTTGGTGATTCAACAGATCAAGTTTTCAAAGAAAAACCCTACGTAAATAAGAGCTAAAAGACTCGATTGAGCACGAAAAGCTATCGATATAGTCTAATTTTCTCAATTAGATGTTAGATACAAAAATGGCGAGTCAT
>NZ_AJZM02000433.1 GCF_000272405.2 Vibrio tasmaniensis 1F-187 | reverse complement strand
GTAGGACATCGCCAGGCTTTAAATCTTTAGAGTCGTTTTTAAACGGTTCTAGAACTGCTGATATAGCTCAGCCCGGTAGAGCGCACCCTTGGTAAGGGTGAGGTCCCCAGTTCGAGTCTGGGTATCAGCACCACTATTTAGTTGATTCGATTTATCGAGTTAACAACAGAATTTGTTTGACGACCATAGCATTGTGGACCCACC
>NZ_AJZM02000432.1 GCF_000272405.2 Vibrio tasmaniensis 1F-187 | reverse complement strand
ACTTCACGTTCACGGGAAACAATCTCTGCTCTTCCTTCAGGAGTGTATGCCTTGCTTCCCTGAACATTTTTGAAGCTCCATACGCGGAGCAATGCTTCGGTACTAGACGAGATCTCAGACTTTGCAAGGTACTCCCGATACACTTTCTTCGGGTGCTCGAAGATTTTATCCTTGGCTTCGTAACCATCGACCCTTAGAGCTTTTGGCGCAGTCTGAGGCCCTAAGAATAAGTTATCAAAAATAGGAAAATCTTGGTTCAGAACCTGTGCATTGGGGTGTGGCCTGAAGTGTTTATTAAAGGTATTTCGATCAGAAAATTTAAGAAAATCCGTTAATGAAATCGTATGGTGAAGCTGATCTTCAGGCAACTGACTGAAGTCTGCATT
>NZ_AJZM02000431.1 GCF_000272405.2 Vibrio tasmaniensis 1F-187 | reverse complement strand
CCGACACTGGCTGTTTGAATTCGATGCTTGATACTGACACGGTGACTATCTTGCCGTTAGAGATCTCTTTCGCCAGTATCCCGCCAGCAAGGTCGAGCTGAGACATTATCCAACCACCGAAAATCTGGCCTGCTGCATTGGTATCAGAAGGCATCGCCAAAGTGCGAAGAAGTAAAGAACCAATCGGGTTCAAAGTTGATTGAATAGTCATTGTTGTACTCTTAATGGTATTGATTGTTTTAAATTTAAATAGATGTGTTTGCGGGGTTCGCGGTGGTCGTATTTTTAACGTATTCACCGAACACAAACAATCAGTGGCCAATGATCACGAGTATCATTGGCCACTGTTAAATCGCATATTGATAATAATTGTATCAAAAAGGGGCTTTGTTGCGTAATTAAA
>NZ_AJZM02000430.1 GCF_000272405.2 Vibrio tasmaniensis 1F-187 | reverse complement strand
CCACCGCTTTGTAGACCAAATAAGGTGCCACGGTCGTAAACTAGGTTAAATTCAACATAGCGACCACGACGATAAAGTTGGAAGTCACGCTCGCGCTCGCCGTAAGACGTCTCTTTACGTCGTTCTACAATGGGTAGATAGGCGGCTGCAAAGCCTTCACCGACAGCCTGCATATAAGCAAAGCTCTTATCGAAACCCCACTCATTAAGATCATCAAAAAACAGACCACCCACACCGCGTGTTTCGTCTCGGTGAGGCAGGTAGAAGTATTTATCACACCACTCTTTATGTTCTTGATAAACATCATCACCAAACGGCGCACAAAGATCTTTAGCGGTTTGATGCCAAGATTGGCAGTCTTCATCGAAAGGATAAAATGGCGTTAAGTCAAAACCACCACCAAACCACCAAATCGGGTCTTCCCCCTCTTTTTCCGCAATAAAGAATCGAACGTTGGCGTGTGAGGTCGGGATGTATGGGTTTTTAGGGTGGATAACTAATGAGACACCCATCGCCTCAAACTTACGTCCAGCTAATTCAGGGCGGTGAGCTGTGGCTGAGGCAGGCATCGCCTTACCCGCTACGTGAGAGAAGTTAACCCCACCTTGCTCAAATACCGCACCGTTGGTCATCACACGAGTTCGACCACCGCCACCAAGGCGTTCGCCAGGTTCACGCTCCCATGCATCTTCTTCAAACAGTGCAGTGCCATCAGCTTGCTCAAGCTGCTGGCAAATCGAATCTTGTAGGCTCAGTAAAAACTGTTTTACTGCTTCTTTATCAATTGCTGACATCTTTCTTCCTTTGCAGGGTTTAACCCTGTCTTAATATTTTCGACGTTTTTGCATCTCTAATTTCGCTTGGCTTCTCACGACCACCCGTTTGACCTTCGAGAATAGCCACCAAATGTTGACCCAGTTGCTGTTGAACTTCTTCAGTCGTCATACAAGGCGGTTCACCTGTCAGGTTAGCACTGGTCGAGGTTAACGGCTTACCGAATTCATTACACATTCTTTGAACTAAAGGGTGATCCGTCACTCGCACCGCGATGGATTCAAATTGGCCACTGACCCAGTCAGTTACTTTACTGCTGGTTGGCATTATCCAAGTCACTGGTCCCGGCCATGTTGCTTTTACGGTCGCTAACTGCGCTTCCGTCAACTGGCTTTCGTCAATATAGGGCAGCAACTGCTCGTAACTCGCAGCAATTAGGATCAACCCTTTCTCCATCGGCCGCTGTTTTAAATCGAGCAATTTCTTAATGGCTTGTGGATTATCGGGATCACAACCGACCCCAAAAACGCCTTCAGTCGGGTAAGCAATGACTTCACCTTGTTGTAATGCCTGCAAAGTATGTTGAAAGTTATCCAAGGGTTGCCTCATTAATTCTGTTATCGAACTCGCTAAGTGTACAAATTATCATTCACTGTGACTAAAGCTATTTGTTTATAAAATGTATCAATTAACAACTTAGACTGACGCAAACGTTTTCCTTAAGCAATTTTACCCGTATAATGCGCGCAAAATATCTAATCACTAATTAAATCGTACCTGAAGGAGTTTGAGATGACTGTCGGTATTATCATGGGTTCTAAATCTGATTGGCCAACAATGAAGCTAGCTGCAGAAATGTTGGATCAGTTTGGCGTGGCGTACGAAACAAAAGTGGTTTCTGCTCACCGCACACCTCAGTTGCTTGCTGACTACGCAACCAGTGCGAAAGAGCGCGGTATTAAAGTGATTATTGCTGGTGCTGGCGGTGCTGCGCATCTTCCGGGCATGGCTGCAGCTTTCACAAGCGTACCTGTTTTAGGTGTTCCTGTTCAGTCTAAAGCACTGAAAGGCATGGACTCACTGCTTTCTATCGTACAAATGCCAAAAGGTATCGCGGTAGGTACTCTGGCTATCGGTGAAGCTGGCGCAGCCAATGCAGGCATCCTAGCCGCTCAAATCATTGGTACACACAATGAAGAAGTGATGGCGAAAGTAGAAGCGTTCCGCTCTGAGCAAACAGAAACGGTTCTTGCTAATCCAAACCCTGCAGAGGACTAATTCCCATGCATGTTCTTGTGTTAGGCGCGGGCCAACTTGCTCGCATGATGTCCCTAGCTGGGGCACCGCTGAATATTGAAATTTCTGCTTTTGATGTTGGCAGCAAAAATATTGTTCATCCATTAACGCAAGCGATTCTAGGCAACGGCTTAGACAATGCGATTGAGCGTGCGGACGTCATTACTGCTGAATTCGAACATATCCCTCACGATGTTCTTGAGGTATGTGAGCGCAGCGGTAAGTTCTTACCGACAACAGAAGCAATCAAAGCTGGCGGTGACCGTCGCCTTGAAAAAATCCTGTTAGACGAAGCAAGCGTGAAAAATGCTAAGTACTACGTGATTAACTCTCGCGAAGACTTTGACGCTGCGATCGCTCACGTTGGCTTACCAATGGTATTGAAGAGCACACTTGGCGGCTACGATGGCAAAGGTCAATGGCGCTTAAAGACATTAGATAACGTTGACGCGACTTGGACAGAAATGGCTGAGTGCATCGCAGCAACAGACAACCAAGCCATTGTTGCTGAAGAGTTTGTCCCGTTTGACCGCGAAGTATCACTGGTGGGTGCTCGTGGCGCCAATGGTGAGATTCAAGTGTACCCACTGGCTGAAAATGTTCACACCGATGGCGTGTTGAGCTTATCGACAGCGATTGATGACATTGAACTGCAAGAGCAAGCGAAAACCATGTTCACTGCCATTGCTGAACGCTTAGATTACGTTGGTGTGCTCGCGCTAGAGTTCTTTGATGTTCAAGGTTCACTGCTGGTTAACGAGATTGCACCACGTGTTCATAACTCTGGCCACTGGACGCAGCAAGGCGCTGAAACTTGTCAGTTTGAGAACCACCTACGTGCCGTATGTGGGATGCCACTAGGCAGCACCAAACTGATTCGCCCAACCGCAATGATCAACATCCTTGGCGAAGATACCCTACCTGAAGCAATTCTTGCTCAAGGTGGCTGTCATGTTCATTGGTATGGTAAAGAGAAGCGTGCAGGTCGTAAGATGGGCCACATTAACGTGAGCGCTGACTACAACGCAGAGCTGCAAAGAGCGTTATGCTCACTGGCAGACATTCTCGATAAGCAAGCCTACCCTGCTGTGCATGAATTTGCTGAGCAGATGAAGTAAGTCTACATTGCTTGATGAATATAGAACGTTTATTGGATATAGAAACGGCGCTCAGTGAGCGCCGTTTTTTTGTCTATAACATCAGGTTATTGAGATTGAATGTGGTGACACTTGCGATCAGCACATTGTTTCTTGATTCCATTGGCTGTTTTCTTCTCAAGTAACAACGGGAACTGACACTCTTCACAACGACCGATAATAGGTGGTTGGTTTACTGCAAACTTACACTTTGGGTAGTTATCACAAGCATAGAAGGTTTTGCCATAGCGAGATTTACGCTCAACCAAATGGCCTCTGCCACACTCAGGACAAGCAACAAGTGGCTGCTCTTCTGGTTGTTCTTTTGGTTGATCCAAAGATTCGATGTGATTACACGTTGGGTAGCTACTACAACCAATGAACATCCCAAAGCGGCCTTGCCTTAATACCAATTCGTTTTGGCATTTAGGACATGGCACACCCAGCTCTTTCACCACGTGTCCATCGTTTTGATGCAAAGGCTTGATGTAATCACAGCTCGGATACTGCTTACAGCCTAAAAATGGGCCGTGCTTACCATGGCGAAGCTGAAGCTCCCCACCACACTGTGGACATGGTTCATGCTCTAACGCATGTTCATGTGCTGAAAAAAGCTGATTATCAATCTTACTACTCATGACAAGCCTGTATTAATGCAAGATACCTTGCTCTTTGGTGTACAACAGCTCTTCCATTTGCGTGTAAGCACTTTCATTACCCGGCACATTAAATAGCACCATTAAGATAATCCATTTCAGATCATCCAATTCAAATTCGTTGGTCTCAAGCCCCATCACACGATCAATCACCATTTCACGAATCTCTGTCGTAAGCACGTTGATCTGCTCAAGGAACAATAAGAAGCCTCGACACTCCATATTAATACGTGAAATCTCTCGACTGGTATAAATACGCATCGAGGTATTGGAACACACACTAATCGCCGCTTGGTTCTCGGTATCTTGCAATGCAGCAAGATCTTCTAACCAATGGAGGGCCTTATAAATATCATCTTGGTGAAACCCTGCTCGAAGAAGCTCATCTTCCAGCTCATCTTGATCCACCTGCAATTCAGAATCGCTATGGATGTAGGTTTCAAACAAGTACATCAGTATGTCCATCATCATAGCTTAGCCTCTCCCCTTTCGAATATAGCCACCGGAAACTGCAACAACATGCCCTGAGAGCTCAAGCTCTAAAAGCTGCATCATGACCTCATGCACAGGTATATGGGTTCTCTGTGCCAAAATATCAACGGGTGTCGCCTCTAATCCTACGTTAGCTAACAGCTGTGGAAATGGCAATTGTTCATTTTCACCCTCATTCGACGTAGGCTCGAACAAACTGGGCTGCTGATCTATAGACCAGTCTAACAGACTCTTTATTTCGATCAGAACATCTTGAGCATTTTGCACCAAACATGCACCAGCTTTAATTAAGCTATTGCCGCCACGGCTGGTAGGGCTATGAATTGAACCAGGCAGCGCAAACACTTCTCGGCCTTGCTCCATGGCATAGCGAGCTGTAATCAAAGAGCCGCTCTTCTCAGCCGCTTCAACTACCAAGGTTCCGAGCGATAACCCACTTATAATACGGTTACGGCGAGGGAAATGTTCAGGTCGTGGTTTGGCACTTGGGCGAAACTCTGAAATCAGCGCACCATTTTCGCAGATTCTATCGGCTAAGTTTCTGTGCCGCGCAGGGTAAATGGAATCTAAGCCAGAGCCTAAAACCGCGAAAGTTTCCCCTCCTTTATCTAGAGCACCATCATGAGCATAGCCGTCAATACCCAACGCTAAGCCACTGGTGACAATCAAACCATTTTGGACGAACTCTTTGGCGAAGGACTTCGCTGTCTGCAGCCCTTCGATACTGGCATTACGACTGCCAACCATTGCGATTTGAGGCTCAATCAGTTTCTCAACGTGACCTTTAACGAAAAGAACACTTGGTGCAGAGGCGGTCTCATTCAGCAGTTTGGGATAATGTGAGCAATTCGGGGTAATGATGTGATGGTTGGGTTGTCTTGCTTGCCACGCTAGGCAAGCCTCTACTTCTCTTGGGGCTTGCTCTCTTAAATAGGAGGTTTGCTTAGCTGACAAGCCAATCGCTTGCAGTTGCTGGCTTGAGTAACCAATAATATTAGAAGGGGAATCAATGCTCAGCAGACGAGAAAGGCGCTTGCCACCCAATTGCGGTACAAAACTTAGAGTTAGCCAAGCGCTCAGTTGTTGCTCATTCACTCGGTACCCTTAAGCTCTTCCGCCAAAGCAAGGTCCAAAGGCGATACCGCCAGAATGTCATTGCTAACAGGCTTAGAGCTCTGAGTGATCAAGGCCAAGCTAAAATACTCATAAGGACGAATGACCATCAAACTACCGAGTGAAGTACTTGGCAACTGCACCTTATCGCTCGCCGCCGACTCTTTATAGCTGTATTCGCCTTGCTTACCAAACACCACCGCGCCGCTTTCGCTGAGCGTAAACATAGAGCCTTGGCGAAGATTATCTTGCGAGCCTTTGTTAATAACCACGACCTGATTCTTTGCACTGTATTGGCTGCCATCTAACGAACCCAAGATATTAGCAAACTGACCCGCAGCACTAGGCACAGGATAAAACGTGGTTGAGAGCTTCACCTGACCAACGCCAAGTTCTGGTAACACGAGGTCGTTGAGCAGTACCTCTTGCAGTTGAGTCTCTATTTGCAAACTACTGAACTCAGCATCCACCTCTTTCAAGCGCGCCGTGGCGACCAAACGCAAAGAAGTCATACTCGCTTGAGGTTGCTGTCGCTGGTAAGTTTCAACAGCGCGATAGATACCCCACTTTTGATGTTGCTGATTACCCGAGATAAATAGTCGGTCTTCACCCGATAAGAAACGTTTACCATCACTTGTCCCCAACACTCGTTGAGCAGATTGAATATCTTGCTGCTCAACCAAGCGATCAGATTGTAGATACGGCAAAACAAGCCCTTCATTCACGGTAGGTACTGCTTTCTTCTCAGAGACACGAATCTTAGGGCTTAGCTTGATGACGGGTTTGAGGCTCAATACAGGCTCGCCATTAATCCAAACCAGAGACAATTTATCTCCGGGGTAAATAAGATGAGGGTTTTCTATCTCAGGATTGACCTGCCACAACCTCGGCCACAGCCATGGGCTATCAAGATACATCGCGGAGATATCCCACAAAGTATCGCCCTTCACCACCACATACGCTTCGGGTGCGCCTTGTTTAATGGTTAAAGGTTGTTCACTATTTTCAGCCATAGTGGCGAACGAAAGCGAGGCACAAATAAGAGATAAAGCGGGGAAAAAATGACGCATGACCTAGGTTCCTTGGTCTGAATATATGACATCTGATTAGAGAATTACCTTCAGGATGCTGTCATTTGACCTCTAAAATGTCTAGAATTGAGCCAACAAGGTTTAAGCTGTTTCGGCACAGTTCAATATTTCGAGTGTATATGTCTGTATTACAAGTATTAACATTACCAGATGATCGTCTACGTACCGTGGCGAAACCGGTAAAAGAAGTTACCCCAGAGATTCAAAAGTTCGTTGATGACATGATTGAAACCATGTACGACGAAGAAGGTATCGGCCTTGCTGCAACGCAAGTAGATTTCCACCAGCGCATCGTTGTTATCGATATTTCAGAAACACGTGACGAGCCTATGGTTCTGATCAACCCTGAAATTACCGACAAACGTGGCGAAGATGGTATCGAAGAAGGCTGTCTATCTGTACCAGGCGCTCGAGCTCTAGTACCTCGCGCTGCAGAAGTAACGGTTAAAGCATTAGACCGTGAAGGCAACGAATTCACATTCGACGCTGACGACCTTCTGGCTATCTGTGTTCAGCACGAACTTGACCACCTAGAAGGCAAGTTGTTTGTTGATTACCTATCGCCACTAAAGCGCAAACGTATTCAAGATAAGCTAGCGAAGATTAAACGTTTCAACGAGAAACAAGGTTAATAACCGCTGCTATTACTAAATTAAGAAGGAAGTCTACCTTGGGTCAATCTTTAAGAATTGTCTTCGCAGGTACTCCGGATTTCGCCGCCCTTCATTTGGCGGCGTTGTTGTCTTCGGAGCATGAAGTTATTGCAGTTTACACCAACCCAGATCGCCCAGCTGGTCGAGGGAAAAAACTGTCTGCACCACCAGTAAAACAACTTGCATTAGAGCACGGCATTCCGGTTTACCAGCCAGAAAACTTCAAGTCAGATGAAGCTAAGCAAGAACTAGCTGATTTAGATGCTGACATCATGGTTGTTGTCGCTTACGGCATGCTGTTACCACAAGCAGTATTAGATACGCCTCGCTTAGGTTGTATCAACGTACATGGTTCTATCTTACCGCGCTGGCGTGGTGCTGCTCCTATACAACGCTCTATCTGGGCAGGTGATAAAGAGACAGGCGTGACGATCATGCAGATGGATATCGGCCTTGATACTGGTGACATGCTAAGCATAGTAACACTGCCTATCGAAGCTACAGACACCAGCGCGTCAATGTACAACAAGTTAGCAGAGCTTGGCCCTGATGCGCTTGTTGAGTGCTTAGCCGACATCGCTTCTGGTAAAGCCGTAGCTGAGAAGCAAGACGACGAACTTGCTAACTACGCGAAGAAGCTGAGCAAAGAAGAAGCTAAAATTGATTGGAATGACAGTGCAGAACACATCGAACGTTGTGTGCGCGCTTTCAACCCGTGGCCAATAAGTCACTTTGCGATTGTTGATAGCAGCTCTAATGATGAAAAAAGCATTAAAGTTTGGCAAACGCGTGTTGATGAAGAATCGACATCTGCGCCAGCTGGCTCAATCATCAAAGCAGATAAGACTGGTATTTATGTTGCGACTGGCGACAAAGTACTAGTATTGGAACAGTTACAAGTTCCAGGTAAAAAAGCCATGTCAGTTCAAGATATCTTGAACTCACGTGCAAGCTGGTTTGAAGTTGGTACTCAACTTTCTTAACCGCTTTAAAGCTACTCAATATGTACTTTAAAACGTGTAGCTTGTAAAAACACAGTTTAGAAAACCTTTACGAGGGCAGAGATGCCCTCATGTATTCAAATAAATATTCGGTACCCCTCATGAATGTTCGCGCTGCTGCTGCAAATGTCCTATTCCAAGTTGTCGATAAAGGCCACTCTCTTTCACACGCTCTCCCTGCGGCTCAAAAAACGATCCGTCCGCGAGACCATGCTCTATTGCAAGAGATTTGCTACGGCGCACTTCGTTACCTGCCTCGCTTAGAGTCAATCGCTAACGAACTGATGGAAAACTCGCTTAAAGGTAAAAAGCGTGTATTCCACCATCTGATCTTAGTAGGCATTTACCAGTTGAGCTTTATGCGCATTCCTTCGCATGCTGCCGTTGCTGAAACAGTTGAAGCAACCAAAACACTGCGCGGCCCAAGCCTGAGTGGTTTGATCAACGCAGTACTTCGCAGCTACCTGCGCGATCAAGAAGAGCTAGATGAGAAAGCCGTTAGCCACAATGCGGGCAAATACAGCCATCCAAGCTGGATCCTAAAAATGCTTCAAGAAAGCTACCCAGATCAGTGGGAGCAATTAGTTGAAGCAAACAACAGCAAGGCACCAATGTGGCTGCGCGTAAACCGCCAACACCACACTCGTGACGAGTATGTTGAACTGCTTAAAAACGAAAACATTGAATACACACTGCACCCTGAAGCAGCTGATGCCATAAAATTAGCCTCACCTTGTGACGTTACTTTGCTTCCTGGCTTCGACAGAGGCTGGGTATCGGTGCAAGATGCTGCAGCTCAGCTTTCCGTTGATTTCCTAACACCAAAAGATGGTGAGCTAATCCTAGACTGCTGCGCAGCACCTGGTGGTAAAACTGCACACATTCTTGAACATACTCAAGACACTGAAGTGGTTGCAATCGACAGTGATATTAAACGCCTAGACCGCGTTTACGATAACCTTGAACGCCTACAACTACGTGCTGACGTAATCTGTGGTGATGCTCGCTACCCTGAAGAGTGGTGGACAGGCAGTCAGTTTGACCGCATCCTACTTGATGCTCCGTGTTCAGCGACGGGTGTAATCCGCCGTCACCCTGACATTAAGTGGCTACGCCGTGCATCTGATATTGATGCACTAGCAGAGCTGCAAAGTGAGATTTTGGATGCAATGTGGCGCCAGCTAAAAGAAGGCGGCACCATGGTTTATGCGACATGTTCTATCGCGCCGCAAGAAAATGTGCTGCAAGTGAAAGCATTCTTAGAGCGCACCGAGAACGCAACGCTGGTTGGGTCTGATATCGAAAAACCGGGGCGTCAAATACTGCCTGGTGAAGAAGATATGGATGGCTTCTACTACGCAGTTCTAGTAAAACAGGCATAACAACTAACAGCGGCTAAGAATTTATTTCTTAGCCGCTGTTTCTTTCTAGTGCATTATCAAAGCGAAATAAGAGCACTAGAATTACAACAGCAAAAAATAAGAGAAAGGCTATGAAGATCATTATTCTAGGTGCTGGACAAGTTGGCGGTACCCTTGCTGAAAACCTAGTGGGTGAAAACAATGACATCACAATCGTCGACCGCAATGCCGACCGACTTCGTGAACTTCAGGACAAATACGACCTTAGGGTTGTAAACGGTTATGCCAGCCACCCGAACACACTACGTGAAGCGGGCGCGCAAGATGCCGACATGTTGGTTGCCGTAACCAACATGGATGAAACCAACATGGCCGCATGTCAGGTTGCCTTCTCTCTGTTTAATACGCCAAACCGAATTGCCCGTATCCGCTCTCCACAGTATTTAGAAGAGAAAGAAGCACTCTTCAAATCAGGTGCAATCCCAGTCGATCACCTGATTGCACCCGAAGAACTCGTCACCAGCTACATCGAGCGCTTGATTCAATACCCAGGTGCACTACAGGTTGTGAGCTTTGCTGAACAGAAGGTTAGCCTAGTCGCAGTAAAAGCTTACTACGGTGGACCATTGGTTGGTAACGCACTGTCTGCTTTGCGTGAACACATGCCGCACATTGATACTCGTGTAGCCGCTATCTTCCGTCAAGGTCGCCCTATTCGCCCACAAGGCACCACCATCATTGAAGCCGATGATGAGGTTTTCTTTGTGGCAGCAAGTAACCACATCCGCTCAGTAATGAGTGAGCTACAGCGCCTAGAGAAGCCGTACCGCCGCATCATGATTGTC
>NZ_AJZM02000429.1:4415-4514 GCF_000272405.2 Vibrio tasmaniensis 1F-187 | reverse complement strand
AGTCCGGCCCGGGGCACCATCTATCTAGTTTCTACTTTTAGTAGAGTGTTGAACAAAGAGTGGTTCTCTTTAAACACTTCAATATATTTTATGTTGATA
>NZ_AJZM02000429.1:3905-4405 GCF_000272405.2 Vibrio tasmaniensis 1F-187 | reverse complement strand
GTCCGGCCCGGGGCACCATCTATTTGATTGTTACCTTGTTGGGTAGTAATCAACAGAGTCGTTCTCTTAAAACACGACTTGAAGGCGCCTTGGCAGAGTGGCTATGCAGCGGATTGCAAATCCGTGGACCTCGGTTCGACTCCGGGAGGCGCCTCCATCATTCAGAAAAACCAGCCCTAGTGGCTGGTTTTTTCGTTTCTGGCTTCCTATCTTTGAGTTCCCGGTTTCTTCTCTTAAACAACGGGTCTTTCCATAGTTTTATTTGTTTAACGCTTCCAAGCTAAATTAGTATCGCTCAATCTTATGTATGGCTTCTTGTTGATAAACAAGTAAATAAATCAAAGTCACACTTAAATATAATACTCAATTTGTTTCATTTTTATTTGGCATACACCAAATAAAAGAATGGGTTTCGATGATAAAGTTCCTCTTTGCATTTCTATAATTGTTCTATAAGAGGTTCTTAATATGCAATTTAGTCTAAAGAGGAAAATGGTTTT
>NZ_AJZM02000429.1:0-3895 GCF_000272405.2 Vibrio tasmaniensis 1F-187 | reverse complement strand
ACTCCGGGAGGCGCCTCCATCATTTAGAAAGCCCGATCAGAAATGGTCGGGCTTTTTTCATCTCTATAGTTTGCCAAATTATGCTGTTATAGGATGTCGCCATCGGAATAACAAATTTTTAGACATTCAATGTAGACAGTTGGTGAGTGGCACGGTTCTTCCCAACATGTTGCACTTTCCTCTACATTGAAAATATCCAATCCATTCTCATTTTAGATTTCTTTATTTTCAAGCCAGCATAACAGTTGATCATATACTTACTGAAGAAAGAGCCAGCATAATATTAAGCCGTTACAGCGAACCTCAATAAGTGTAAATACCATACCTGGTACCACCAGGGAGCTACTATAAGTTACATCCACATTACTCATATGTTAGCAAACAAGGGCTTTAATACGTAATTAAGTCTAAAGACAGAGTCGCCTAATTACACGAAGTCTCCCTCGCAAAATGTTGTAATAATTATGTTTATTAATAATAAAACTAGCGTTGTGAATCCAAATAATAACAGGTAGTAAGTGCTTTATTTAAACTTTAGTATTTAATATCGAAAGTACTAAATAACCGTAACTATGTAGGTTGTAATGAAAAGTAATCCTGTATCTATTCTTAACGGTAAAATATCCGGCCTACGCTATGGTCCTTTATCAAAGTTAGAAGTTACTCACGAATTAGGGCGGTTTGTAGAGGTAATGTCTAAATGTAATCAACGCAGTGATCTGAACATAGCTTCGTTTTTACACTGGATAAAACCAGCGGTAATTCATAGGCAATATAAGTTTTTAAAATTACCTAGCGATGTCGAATTTACAGGGTACGTTATTTGGGCATGGGTTGATGAATTAACGTTATCAAATTATATGACTCGACCTAGGTTCTCACTGAAGCCAATGAATTGGAATGAAGGGAGCAACTTAATAGTTGTGGACTGGTTTGTAGAGAAAAATAAGATCAGTCAGCTAAAAGAACTGTACAAGTTTTTCTTATCATCTACGAATCTTACTCTTGGTGAAGTGAATATTTGTATTCGGGATACTCAAGGAAATATAATTAAAACAAACAAACGGAGTCTGTATGGGTATTGAACTACTGAAAACATATAAGCTAGTTGGAACGCATAACACTCCGAGTGTAGGCAATGACTTGCCAGAAGAGTCCTTTGTTTCATTTGATGCTTATAAATTAAACGAAACTGAAGTTGTTTGGATCAATAGAAATCTAATTGAAAAATACAACATAGCGTTTGATGAAAATTTTCTTAAAGGAGAGTTGATTGACAATTTTAGCTACGTATCCAAAGGATATGCTAAGAAACAAAGAATGGAAATTAATGATAAAAAACAGTTCATGGCAGATCAATATGGTTCTCGACATGAGGTGTGCAACGGTGGTAGCGCTAGATGTGGATTAAACGGACATTTTCAAATTAAAGGTATTGGGCCCAACCCTTTAGTCGCTACGAATATATCTGAAAGTCACTCACATGGCAAATTATTTATTGATGAGGCTATTAGTGAAGCGATTTGGGGCGAGATTTGTCATAAGCATTTACCTTACGGAGCAATACGAACGTTAGCCATTATCAAAACCAATACAAAGCATAAATTTGGATATTTAGATGAAGCCCCTTACAAACACTGTGCTTTAGCAATAAGGGAAGTTTCAGTACGTCCCGCACACTTTGAGCGATGCACATTTTTCTGGCCAGCGGTGAATTATAGTTATCTTCGTGATAATGATGCTAATCGTGTGAGGAAGGCTTTACCTTACCTATCCAAGTTTCTGTTAGGTGGGGTTGAGGGTGCGTCACTTAGTGATGCTTTCAATAAAATGATTGATCGACTGGCCTGCCAGATTGCAGCATCGAGAGTTAAAGGTATTCCACATGGCTCTTTAACGAGCTCGAATATATCGGTTGACGGTCGATTTTTGGACTTTGGCACTATAACAGCTGTACCCGATTTCGGTAACTATGTACTGGCAAATGGTGTCGGGGCTGTATGGGATGACCATGCGCTCATCGAATCATGGCTCGTTAACTTCATTGATACTCTTAATCATTACTCGGAGGGCGACTTGACTCCAACTCAAGTTCGAGAGCACTCGTTTGGGTTTACAAGGTTACTTGATGAATATGAGAACAAGTTTTTGTTAATTGAGCTAGGGATTAAAGAACATTCAGGTTCTAATTTACAACAAGCGGGTCGTTTGAAAGAGCGACTAAAAAATGAGGATCGTAAGGTGATTACTCGTTTTAATGATCAAGAATTTCGAGAGAGCGTTTTAATAGAAGCAAAGAAACTTGGTCTTGATGTTAAGTCTGTTGAGTTCCCTTTACGAGATGCTAAATATTCAGCATTTTCCCTGCTTCAAGGGCACTTGAATACTAAGTACGACTATCAAACTGTTAGTCGCCTTGTTAATTGTTACTTAGCGTAAGTGAGATAGTTATGGTTGATGTAATTGAAGTGATTTTAATCGCAACATCTTTGTTCTCGTTTATTACAACCTTAGTTTTATTTGGGTTTTATAAACTGAAAAAATCTAAGTCTAAAAATAATAATGATCCGAAAGTTTCGGCCTTTTTACCTTTCTATAATGAAAACGAAGAACACCTAGTTTGCGCACTAAATAAGCTAAACGATCAAAATTATCCAAGTAAAATACAGGTAATTATTATTGATGATGGCTCCACAAACAACGCAATCAGTAGAGTTAAAGGGTGGATTGATAATACAGAGATGAACCATGACTTCCAAATAATAGAAAGGTCAGTAAATGGTGGTAGAAAAGGCTTCGCTTTAGATCATGTACTCGACCTTGGTGTAGCCACTGGTGATGTTTATGTTGTGGTAGATAGTGATACTTATATCGAGCCCAATGGGATCTATGAGTTGGTAACCAAGCTTTGGTCTGATGAAAAATACGCCGCGGTTTGTGGATATATTACACCAGAGAATCATGAAGATAGTTTTATAGGTAAATTGCAACATTATGAACATATCAGCTTTTATGGAGCGATAAGAGCAGCGCAAGATAAGTTGGGTTGTGTACCAGTACTAGCGGGTGCATTCGTTGCTCATCGAGCTTCAGTGGTGAAGAAGTTAGGGGGCTGGAGCGAGTGGTTAGTCGAAGATATAGCGTGGTGCTGGAAAGCAATATCAAACGGCTATCGCACGGGCTATGCACCTAAAGCAAAGGCAACAACGCAATGTCCAACGGACGCAAAAGGATTATTTAATCAACGGAGGCGCTGGGCTCGTGGCCGAGTTGAAGCTTATACAGAAGCGTGGAAGACGCATTGGGTAGCAGGTCTATGCGCATCCCCTTGCTTTCTATTGACTGCGGTACAGTACATATTTCCATCTAGCATTATTTTATTTGGCTTTATGATTGCATTGGGAATTTGGATTCCCATTGTAATCGGCGCTGCCAATATAATGATTTACTTTTTACTAGTGCAGTCCTATATAAAAGATTTTGATTTATCTAGTGATTTGTCAAATCGGCAAATGTTTAAAGCACCAATATATTCAGCATTGCTAGAGTCTATAACATGGCTTCCAAATTTACTTGGTTATTCAGATGAGATTTTGGGCAAGAAAAAAGGCTGGTTAACAAGATAGTTTCTATGAGCGCAGTACTCTTTACTGTAATTTAATATAAGGAAATAACTTATGTATAACTTAAATGTTGAAGAAATTTCAATGGTTGATGGTGGTGGTGATGGGAACGCTAGTGATTATCCAGCATCTCCAGGATCAAATAGACCAATGTCTCAGACCAAAGGAGCTGCAACAGCTGCTTCTGCTGCGGCATGGGCTGGCGCATTTGCTGGATGTATGGCTGCAACTGGTGGACTTGGTGCTATCGGCTGTGCAGCAGCTGCAACAGC
>NZ_AJZM02000428.1 GCF_000272405.2 Vibrio tasmaniensis 1F-187 | reverse complement strand
CAGCCGCTCAAGAGCGGCTGTTTTTAGAATAACTAGCGATTTGGGTGATTCAAGATGTGGTCTTCCCAATCGACAACATCGATTTCGTATACCACTTTGTTACGAACACTTTCACCTGCAGCATGCATCTCTGATTTAGAACCCGTAATCAATGGGTGCCACTCAGGAATCGGCTTAGATTCAGATAGAAGACGGTAAGCACAAGTATCTGGTAGCCAGTGAAACTCATCGATTTTGTCACGAGTCAGCTTCAAACACTCTTCACCTGAAGTGAATCGGTTCGGGTAATCTTTACACGAACATGTTTTGTCGTTTAACCAGCTACACGCCACATTAGTGTAGTAAACTTCATCGCTATCTTCATCCATTAGTTTATGTAGGCAACACTTACCACAACCGTCACACAGTGATTCCCACTCGTTCTCGGTCATTTGCTCTAGTGTCTTTTCTTGCCAAAATGGAATCGTCATAGGATTACTTCTTACTCTTTTACTGGGGTGCGTGTTATACCGCTAGCCGAATATAAGTTCAAGAATAAAATCAGCTAACGCTCTTTCGCTATGCGGTAGAACTTTCTAAATCCGTGAGTATTTGAATAGCTTCGCTTGTCGTAGCCCCACATACCCAGCTTTCAGCTTTAAAGTCAAAACAGACCTGAGGCCTCTCTTTTTTACCAAATAGTTTACATAGGTTATCAACAGTAAGCTGCTTACAACGCTCACCAGACTTCTTTCCATGAGGATGAAGGGGGAATGAAGATGTAATACTAGGCGCTGTACAGCAAGCACCACAATGAAGACGGCATTCCATAATTGGACCTTAAATAGAATCAAAGGAAAGAAGGTGGGCGATTCTATCCTAAAAATGAAATTAGCCAAGTGAAGTTATTTAATATGTACAAAAAAAGCACCTTATAAAAGGTGCTTCCAATTCATCAAAGACAGAATCTACTTTAAAATATCATGTGGCTTTGAAGACAAAAATTGCGGTGTCATTTCTGCTAAAGCCGCTTTATAGCGAGTCGATGACAATAAATCTCTAGCATCTTGCACTGTGAATTTAGCCTTCTGTCCTTGATCAACAATAGGCCCAAGCGCCATAATATGTTGAGCGCTTGCTTTTAGCTTAGGAGAAGTAACAGAAACTGTTTTGTTATTCCCGTCTTTAAATGATGCAATCACTTTCTTTGTATGGCCAGGATCAACTTGGTCACAGTTTGTAATTGGTGGGTGCGTCATAACGCCTGTTGATGATAAAAGTTGAACTACAGGCTTACCTTCTGCTATCGCTTTGATTTGACAATAAGTTGGGCTTTCACCTATCAAATTGTTTGTATTGTTAAACATGTACATAGTCCAGTCACCTGCACCACTACCTTGATCAGTTTTGTCGACATCAACGCGAGTCCAGCTATCTACCGCACCACTAAAGTCTTTTTTGACGACTAAATTTTGTGTGTCCGAAACGGCGTAAACTTTTTTACCTCCAATTTCGTATTGACCCACGTAATCTTGGTTAAACCAATTAAACCAACCTTTCGAATCAATATGCCTTCCACGGTAAGGGCCATCAAACTGGTGAAGACTTGAAAATTTAGTCTTCGTTATATGGACAGATTTACCGGTAGAGTCGAGATCTGTGACTTCATCTGTGATAAAAAACGGTTGTTCAGTAAAGCTAATTGATGTGTTCGGAGAAACACCTTTCGATGATGAGATATTGTAATCTCGGTAAGCGATGACATCGTAAGTATCAACATCCGTACTATTGATTTGCGCCTTACCTTTTACTACCTTAACCGCTTCACCAATCCATTTTCCACCATGTTTATTAAAGTAGCCTAAACGAACTGTTTCATCACTAGAGGTTGCATCAACCTTATAAGTTAAGGTTTGAAAATAACCTTGACTGTATGAACGGAAGAATCGCAGTTCATCGCCTTTCTTCGCTAGTGCTAATGCAGCCTTTTCATACTTGTCCGCTGCACACTGTTCTCCGTTTTCCGCACTATATGCCAGAACAGTACCATTGCTATTGATGCGGCAAACATATTGACCAGATAAGGCTTTAGAGTTAACTCGGCTGAGCAAAGCAGTCGCGTCACTACTGCTTACGGAACTGTTTGTCGAGAATTCCCCCAATACAGTATTAAAAGGAACCAGTTGAGCTTGTGAAGCTGCAGGTAATTTAGCTACAGCATAATCTAGGGCTATAAAGTCTACTTTTGCTTTTTGTAAACTTCCTGCCGCATAATTTACCAATTCACGAGCTTGAAAATAACCTTCTAGATTTGGCGACGCATAAACAGAAGTACCAAGAGTGGCAAGGATAATCCCTATAGATAATTTCTTCAAAACTTGACTCCTACTACTTCGCTTTAAAATTGCTTGGAGACTCAAATCCTTTACCATCAACGGATAGGAATTTGTAGCCTTTCAATGTTTGAATATCGGCATCACTTACGCCTATGTCCGTATTCAGTTTCTGAGCGCTAGAACCACCACTAGTAGCAGCGCTACCGCCACCGCTGTCACCACCTCCGCATGCAGTGAGTAATAATGTCGTTACTACTAAAATCGCTAACTTTTTCATGAATCGCAGGCTCCAATAAGAATTAATAATATCTTCAACCAGTTTTATTTATTGAACAACACAATAGATCGCACTTTAGTCAGTTTCTGGAGCTTGTCGTTAAACAGTTATGGCATTTCGTTTAAAAATCACTGCAATCTCTGTCGGCTATTTGCTACCCAAAACACTCCCTTTCTGTCGCTTATATGCCCAAGATTTCACAAACTTGCGAAATCTAAACTATCTTGTTGATACTGGTACAGATTAATAAGGATCGTTATGAATAGGTATATTGCAGAAATGTTTGGTACGTTTTGGTTGGTGTTAGGCGGTTGTGGTAGTGCCGTCTTAGCCGCGGCTTTCCCTGATGTGGGAATTGGTCTACTCGGAGTTTCCCTCGCTTTTGGTTTAACCGTTCTCACCATGGCTTTTGCTATTGGCCATATATCCGGCTGTCATCTCAACCCTGCTGTTACTATTGGACTGTGGAGCGGTGGTCGCTTTGATGCCAAAGATGTCGCACCTTATATTATTGCCCAAGTGATTGGCGGTATTATCGCAGGTGGCGTGTTATTTGTGATTGCTTCAGGCCAAGCTGGCTTTGATGCAGCTGCCTCTGGCTTTGCTTCCAATGGTTATGGTGAACACTCACCGGGCGGTTACTCACTTACCGCTGCACTCGTTTGTGAAGTGGTCATGACCATGGTGTTCCTATTCGTGATCATGGGCGCGACAGATTCGAAAGCACCTGCTGGATTTGCTCCTATCGCAATTGGTCTCTGTTTAACCTTAATCCACCTTATCAGTATCCCTGTAACGAACACCTCTGTTAACCCCGCTCGAAGTACCGGCGTGGCTGTATTTGTTGGTGATTGGGCTGTTTCTCAGTTATGGCTATTCTGGATTGCACCGATTATTGGTGCCGTGATTGGCGCAATGATATACAAAGCGGTGAGAGGTTCAGATTAAGCTCAGAGAAGTGTTTTGGAATAGAAACCTTTGAGAACCATAAAAGAAAAAGCCGCTTGGAGATGGTTCACCAAGCGGCTTTTTTAGATTTTATGACGACCGAGTAACGAGTGTGAAAGCGTGGTGCCATCCACCAGCTCGAGCTCACCACCAACAGGAACACCATGGGCGATACGGCTAGCGTTCACTTCATGGGCATTACATAGCTCAGCAATGTAATGTGCTGTCGCCTCCCCTTCTACTGTCGGGTTAGTCGCTAAAATAACTTCAGTGATATCACCACGACGTAAGCGGTAATCCAAGACATCGAGACCGATGTCACTTGGACCAATACCATCAAGTGGTGAAAGATGCCCCATAAGCACAAAGTAACGACCGGAATATTGACCCGTTGCTTCAATGGCTGCGATGTCTGCAGGGCTCTCTACTACACAAATTTGACCGTTATCCTGACGTTTAGGATTGGTACAAATGTGGCAGGTCTCTTCTTCGGTAAAAGTACGGCACTCATTACAATGACCAATTTCTGTCATTGCTTGGCTAAGAGCTTCAGCCAACTGTAGGCCGCCTTTTCTATCGCGCTGTAACAAATGAAAGGCCATACGCTGCGCCGACTTGGGGCCAACCCCAGGTAGACAACGTAAGGCCTCCATCAAATGCTCCAGCATATGACTGGTACGCATATATAACCGTTCTGATTTTCAAGTAATGGCCAGTTCAACACAAGCTACTACGAGAATTAACCTTTAAGAATGAGTTACTTAGAAAGGCATCTTCATACCTGGTGGAAGTTGCATTCCGCCAGTTACGCCAGCCATTTTCTCTTTTTGAGTTTCTTCAACGCGACGAGCCGCATCGTTGAAAGCAGCAGCGATAAGATCTTCAAGCATCTCTTTATCGTCTTCCATTAGGCTTTCATCGATATCAACACGGCGAACGCTGTGGCTACCAGTGATCGTTACTTTTACAAGGCCAGCACCTGACTCACCTGTAACTTCCATATTTGCGATTTCTTCTTGAAGCTTTTGCATGCGCTCTTGCATTTGCTGGGCTTGCTTCATCATGTTGCCCATACCGCCTTTACCAAACATGTTAATACTCTCTGGTCTAATTGGTTTATTAAAATTAATTAAGCTATACGTGCCTAAATGGGGGTTAAAACAGTGTGATTCAACCCCTCGGTGTTCAGTTCTCAGATTTGCTTGTCTGGGATGATACGCCGGTCACTAAACGTGAAAAAGTTCTAGATAGGACGAACGCTGTCTCTGTCGAGTTCTGCAGCAAAACGTCTTTCAATAAACTGTACGTTGGCATCGTTTTCCAAAGCGGTAAACGCGTCTTTCAACTTACCTTGATACAATCTTTCTCGTAGTTCTAGTGGCGTTTCTCCACCATCGCCGATTTCAACACTCAAATGACACTCTTCTCCCAACACGGTATTGAGCGACTGTAATAGTTCGCTCTGTGCGCGATCCGTATTCAAGTGAGCTTGGCTCGCTCTTAACGTTAAAGTGATTGATGTGTCGTTTTTAGCAAACACTGAGTTCAATGCTAACTGTTCAACAAGCTTGGCTGTCTCTAGCTTTTGAATCGTGGCAGACCATTCATCTTGAGCAATCGACTCTTGAAGCAATTTATCGACCATTTCTGGTGTCTTAATATGCTCTAACGCACGCTTGATCTGAGTAGGTGTAAGCTCTTTGCTCACCTCTTTCACTACAGGTTTAGACGGTTTCCAGCGATAAGGTTCATTATCGTTGGTCACATTTTCTGTCGAAGAGGCGGTTAAAGAAGCTGGCGACACCCGCTCAGAACCACCGTGTTGCTGAGCAACTCGGTCAAGAACTGAAGTTTTAGCTGGTGTCGCTTTAGCCTTTTTTGGCGCCGAACCTTTGTTTTCTGTTGCTGCACCACCTCTACGTTGAGAACGCAATTGGTGGCGTAAACCACTCACCGGTGAAGTTGCACGCGCGGGTTGCTCTTGTGAAACAGGAGGAGCAGAAGGCGCAGCGCTTGGCTGTTGAACCGGACTCTGGCTCTGATAATTCGTTTGTTGCTGCTGAGGCTGATCTGCACCGTAACTTGGACGCTCATCATAAGCAGGTGGTACATCATACTGGCTATGCGGGTAATCCTGTTCTGGATAACCTTGGTTGCCTGAGTGATCAACGTAACCTTGCGAATCTGAATATTGGCTCTGATTCTGCTGCGGTTGCTGTTGTGCCGACTGTTGCGGTATAGCTTGCTGCTGAGGCGCCTGTTGTTGCACTTGAGGCTGTGAAACCGCAGGAGCCTGAACTGGCTGTCTCGGCTCTGGCACAGGTTGACTCATTGGCTGAGCAACACTCAGAACCTGGTTCTGAACCGGATTCTGAGCTGCAGGAGCTGGCGCTGGGCTTGTCGACTGAGTCGAGATTGCCGTAGCAACAGTTTGCTCAGCAGGCCTAAATGCCAACATACGCAGAACCACCATCTCAATACCAACACGAGCGGTTGGCGATAATGGTAAGTCTTGACGACCTTTTAGCACTATCTGGTAGTAGAGTTGGATGTCTTGAGGGCTTAACGTTTTGCTCAGCAGTTCCAGCCTTTCAGCATCAGGCTGGGCCTTGTCTAAAGTAGACGGCAAAGCTTGATACATCGCCAAACGGTGTAATTGAGTCGCAAGTTGACTCAGCAATCCATCCCACTCAACGCCATTTTCAGCAAGAGCTTGAATACAAGCCATCGCCTGCTGAGGCTGTTTACTGCTAATCGCTTCAAGTAGGTGAATCGCTTGGTCTGTATCCAGCGTTCCAAGCATATGAGCAACAGTGTCTGTTACGACATTACCGTTACCCAATGCGATAGCTTGGTCACTCAGGCTTAGCGCATCACGCATACTGCCATCAGCAGCATGAGCAATCATCCCAAGCGCACGAGGTTCAGATGTCACATTTTCTTGTTCAAGAATATGATCGAGCTGCTCGTGGATATTATCGACACTGATCGGCTTAAGATGGAACTGCAAACAACGTGAAAGAATCGTAACCGGAAGCTTTTGTGGATCCGTCGTTGCGAGCAAGAACTTCACATACTCAGGCGGCTCTTCTAAGGTCTTTAGAAGCGCGTTAAAACTGTGCCTAGACAGCATGTGTACTTCATCGATTAGGTAAACCTTGAAGCGACCACGTGCAGGCTTGTACTGAACATTGTCCAGAAGCTCGCGGGTATCTTCTACCTTAGTACGTGAGGCAGCATCGATCTCGAGCAGGTCAACAAAACGACCTTCATCGATCTCTTTACAGGTTGCACACTCACCACAAGGGGTTGAAGTAATGCCTGTTTCACAGTTGAGTCCCTTCGCAAACAAACGGCCGATGGTCGTTTTACCGACACCTCGTGTACCGCTGAATAGGTAAGCGTGATGCAACCTATTTTGGCTAAGGGCATTCTCTAATGCTGTTAAAACATGGGCTTGACCAACCACTTCTTTGAATTTGGTTGGTCGCCATTTTCGCGCTAACGCAAGATAGCTCATGAATAATTCCGAAAAGGATTAGTGACCGTCGAATTCGCAGATGCTAAACACTTCTAGACCTAAGCCTTGTAAGCGCTTATCACCACCGATTTCTGGAAGGTTAATAACAAATGCAGCGTGTTCAACCACACCACCAAGCTGACGAATCAGCTTCGTTGTCGCTTCAATCGTACCGCCTGTTGCTAACAAGTCATCAACCATCAGCACTTTATCGCCTTCAACGATAGCATCGGTATGAATTTCTAGCGTATCAGTGCCGTACTCAAGCTCATAAGATTGTGCCACAGTTTGACGAGGCAACTTGCCCGGTTTACGAACAGGAATGAAGCCAACACCTAGCTCTAGTGCCAAAGGCGCACCAAATAAGAAACCACGAGCTTCAGTACCAACGATCTTAGTAAAGCCCATGCCCTTGTATGTGTCCACCAACAGATCGATTGTCGCTTTGTAAGCGGCAGGATCTTCCATCAAGCTTGTTACGTCACGGAACAAAATACCCGCTTTAGGGTAATCAGGAATGCTTTTGATGCTTGCTTTGATCAGAGAGATTTTTTCTGTGTTCATAATCTTATGCACTTCATTAGGCCGCTTTCCAAACTCTCGTTAACGAATCAAACATCAACGCTCGGAATTAAGGAAAGGTACGATTGGTATTCATTGCAACGAGAGTCATAACTCAAATTGCTGAAATAATAAACGCCCGCTATACAAGCAGGCACACTGGCTTAATGGTAGTGATTTTCTTTGCTGTCAGCAACCAACTCATGGGTTGGAAGTCGCATAAACCATGCGAGAAGAATAACAAGTACACAAATTAGGAAAGCCTTGACCCAAATGATCGGGGCAAAGTAGATCGATAACGCAAAACTTAACAAGATAAAAAACACGCCACGCGTTTTTACTTGCTTGGTAACGGCACCATGTTGATACCAATTGTTCAACAAGGGACCCAGCGTTTTATGCTCATGCATCCATTTGTGAACTTTGGGGTTGCTTCGCATGAAACATGCACTGGCAAGAAGGAGGAAAGGCGTGGTTGGCAGTACGGGTAAAGCTATCCCTAAAACTGCGAGAAATATGCAAAGGCCACCAGCAATATTGAGGCTTAAAACTCGAACGCTAATTGTGGCCTCCTTGAGTTAGCTATCACCAATCGGCGACGATAACTTAACTAGAATGTTGCGTAACCATTGAATACACGGATCAACGTAAGTGTTGCTGGTAATAATGGAATCACTAAAAATGCGGCTAAAAATCCTAAAAAGTAGAATACATTAAACGGGTCTTGAAAGTCTTTGTTATCTGCCATGATTGCTTCTTGTTTTTGTTAGTAAAGGTAAGTATCTGGCGAACCAAACCCGCTTTGCTAAATCGACATTTAACAAAAAAGGCATAGCCACACCATTTGCGCAACTATACCTTAATCAATTATTCACAAAAACCGAGGAAATATAGGGTTAATCGGTGGACCCTTGGTGTATGTCTAAACTAAAACTGGCCGATCCAAGCAGGCTCAATGATAACTGGCAGCCTTGTTCAATCGGAAGATCCCGTGTAATGAAGTTCTTCTTACAGTTCTCACCCAAGCGCTCGCCCGCCGCAATATGTTGATTCAATTCGCCATTCGACCATTGTCCATCTAAACCCGCAGGTAAAATAGAGATAGTTCCCACAGCAAGGTCAGCAACACCAAACAAAGCATTCACAGGGGTTGAACATTTAGAGCAACGAATCCCCTTCTCCAAAATTTCCGCAATATCTTTGAGATCAACGTTAAAATCTTTTCTATTTCTGATGTAATCGTGGAATAACGCTCTCACCAACAATGTGGCCGCTGAGCCGCCGTTATCAGAAGACGACGAATCGACGAGGTAGAAAGCAAACTGCCCGTTCATCATCCACGCATAGTCGAACACAAGTGGCATCATCTCTGTTGATTGTAGTAGGCGGTAACTGCAACGCCATGAGCCTTGTCGTGTGTCTTTGTCAGGAAGCAGCGCGTGCAATAAGTCTCTTGCCGCACTAGGGTTATCTTGCAAGTGATTTAGGTGCCAATGCAGCTCTTGGTCTTCAGGGATCTCTCCGCCGTCATCCACGCAAAACCATTGGCTTGAAAAATCTCGTTGGTCTGAAATGTTATCGAACGAATCTGTTAATGTATTCGCAATCGCACTGCCTAAATGACCGTGATCCTCCAGAGGTTTGACTAAAAAGTCTTTGATACCAAATCGTAATGCTTTCGCCACATCAGACATATCATCGGTGCCAGACACAACGATCATAGGCAGTGACGGATACTCTAAACTGAGCTCTTCTACAAGCTCAATGCCATCCAGAATAGGCATTGATAAGTCACACACAATTAAATCTGGCGCCGAGTCTCTAAGCTTTTGCAGAGCGTCCAGCCCATTTTCAGCCTCAACCACTTTATAACCAATCTTGTCTAAATACGCGCTGGTTATCCGGCGAAAAATAGGATCATCATCAACCAACATAACGCATTTTTGATTGAGAACTTCCTGAGCCGAGGTCATAACTGGCTGACTGTGAGTTTTGTACATAATCTCTAACCTCACAAAACTAAGTCGAATTATTATTGTTATCTGTTCCAAGAACTAATATAAAACTTAGTAACAAATTGCTAAATACACAAATACGTACTCTTTACTGGAAATTCGTGACAAGGGTTGGAATACTGGTAAATAGTGCAACGAATTGACGTAACGCAAACATTGATCTCACTATTACGTATAAATTAGATGAGATTGTAAACAAATGTGTCTGGATTTATGAAATTAGATGATTTAAACCTCTTTCGACTTGTCGTTGAAAATGGGAGCTACACCGCAACATCACGCAAAACTATGATTCCGGTTGCGACCATTACACGACGCATCCAAGCCTTAGAAGATTCACTAAACCTAAGACTTCTCAATAGACACGCGCGTAAACTCTCTTTAACAGAGGCAGGCGAACGTTTCTTCAACGAATGCTCTCCGTTACTGCAACGTCTATCTTCTACTGCAGAAGAACTGACTGACGTTTGTAAAGGAGCTTCCGGTAAGATTCGCATTACGGCACCCTCCAACCTGACCAAGCGCATGATGATGCCGATGTTCAGTGAATTCATGACTCAATATCCTGATATTAATATTGAGCTGATGATGAACAACCAAGCCGATCAGCTTGATCCAACCGAGTGGGACGTGATTTTCAGAGTAGGTCCACAACGTGATTCAAGCCTAATCGCTCGAAAAATCAGTGAAGTAAAAGATATTCTTATCGCAAGTCCTGACTACCTAGCGAAGAACCCGGCACCAAGTCATGCAGAAGAGCTCGCGAATCATTCGCTACTTAAAGGCTATCCGCTGATTAAGTGGCAGCTGAGTAATTCGAATGAAGAGACGGTGGTGAATAGCGAGAAAGGCCGTTTCAACGCGAATGCGCTCAATGTCGTGAGACAAGCCTGTTCAGAAGGCCTTGGTATCACCCTAATGCCCGACGTTATGATCCGCGAATACATTGAAGATGGCAGCTTAGTGCAAGTCTTAGAGGACTGGAGCGCTAACCCTCGTGATATTTACATGCTTTACAACCACAAAGACCACCTGCCAGAGAAGGTTAGATTGTTTATCGATTTTGTCATCGCATATCACATTCACTAAGATTCAATCCCCTTCCCCGCAAACAAAAAACCAGAGTCGATGCTCTGGTTTTTTTATTACTCATTTTTATGAGTACGCTAAGCGCCTTCGTTATGTAGCTCTAGGTTCGCGAGATCTTGTTGGATTTCACGCTCAACCTTTGAATCGTCATTACGTAAAGAGTCTAAGAAATCTAGGTACGCTTGGTCGATATCGCCCGTTACATACTCACCGTTGAATACGGATGTATCAAAACGAGAGATGTCTTGATTACCCATACCTACTGCAGAGATTAAGTCTGGTAAGGTTTGGAAAATCAAAGCATCTGCACCAATCTGCTTACAAATCGTTTCGTTATCACGACCATGAGCAATTAACTCAGTCGCGCTCGGCATATCAATGCCGTAAACGTTCGGGAAGCGAACCTCCGGAGCGGCAGAAACCATGAAGACTTTGTTTGCACCAGAATCACGAGCCATCTCAATGATCTGCTCTGATGTTGTACCACGAACAATCGAGTCATCAACCAGTAGAACGTTCTTACCTTTAAACTCAGAACGAATCGCGTTGAGTTTACGGCGAACCGACTTCTTACGTTGTTGCTGACCAGGCATGATAAACGTGCGGCCAACGTAACGGTTTTTCACGAAACCTTGACGATATGGCTTATCAATCGCTTGAGCAATTCGTAGAGCAATATCATTTGATGTTTCAGGAATTGGAATAACCACGTCAATGTCTAGGTCTGCGTACTCTTCTTTAATACGCTTACCTAACATCTCACCCATCTCAACGCGTGCGCTGTAAACCGAAATTTTATCGATGAATGAATCAGGACGAGCAAAATAAACAAACTCAAAAATACATGGGTTTAGTTGTGGGTTGTCTGCGCATTGTTTAGTGAAAAGCTCACCATCGAATGTTGCATAGATAGCTTCACCAGGAGCAACATCGCGCATAAAATCAAAACCAACAGCGTCTAACGCTACTGACTCAGACGCAACCATGTACTCTGTTTTACCGTTAATTTCACGCTTACCAAGACACAGTGGACGAATACCATGTGGGTCACGGAATGCGATCATGCCGTGGCCGATGATCATCGCTGTCACTGCGTAAGCACCACGAATAGTGCGGTGCACGTTTGCAACTGCGCGGAAAACGTCGTCTGAAGTCACGTTACCTTTTACGGTATCGATCTCATGAGCCAATACGTTTAGTAGAACTTCAGAGTCAGAGGTTGTGTTGACATGACGGCGGTCTTTTTCGAACAACTTCTCACGAACTTCACTTGCATTCGTTAAGTTACCGTTGTGCGCCAGCGTGATGCCAAATGGAGAGTTTACGTAGAAAGGTTGAGCTTCAGAAGCACTCGAACTTCCCGCTGTAGGATAACGAACATGACCAATACCCACGTTGCCTTGGAGGCGTTGCATGTGTTTTGCTTCAAAAACATCTTTAACTAAACCGTTCGCCTTACGCAGACGGAAACGATTGCTTTCTATGGTACAAATACCAGCGGCATCTTGGCCACGATGCTGCAATACCGTTAAAGCGTCATAAATAGACTGGTTTACAGGTGTTGAACCCACGATTCCAACAATACCACACATGTCCTAATCCTCGATTTTCGACATTAACTGGCGCTAGAGCGCGCCAGATAAGAAACTAGATGTTGCTTGTAAATGCTCGAAGAATGGCGCAATGATTCGGCTAAACTCCGGAACCAATTGCGAATTCTTCCACCACTCAGAACTTGGGAATGCAGTAAACGCATCCATGAAAAACAACACTGCAGAAACAATCAAAACACCACGTAAGCCACCAAAGACGACACCGAGGATTCTGTCTGTACCCGACAGGCCTGTTTTCTGAACTAGCTGCCCGATGACATAGTTAACTAAGGCACCAACAACTAACGTTGCAACAAACAATGCTGCTATCGCAGTTCCGTTTCGAAACATCTCATCTTCAATATTGGTGAAGTACATGGCTAATTTAGCGTAGTACTGGCTAGCAATAAAAAATGCTCCAAACCAAATAACAAGTGACAACGCTTCTTTAGCGAAACCGCGAACTAAACTGATCACGGCAGAGAAGCCGATCACGCCTAAAATGACAAAATCTAACCAATTCATGAATTCTTCATCTTAAGTTGGCGCGCATTTTAACAGAAAAAATGCTGACGCAAACGTTTTCTTATGGATTTAACGGTTTAAATTTGAGCAATTGGCCTTTTGAACCCGTAATTTTTTCTAATTCCTTAATTTGTCGCTCAAGTTTGGATTTAGAAACATCCGGGCCAATAATTACTCGCGTAAATGTTTTTTCTTGCTTGGTATGAGCCTGATAACCACGCTTCTGTAAATCCTTAACAACGTTTTTTGCGTTGTCAGCATTCTTCAAAGCCATCAATTGAATAATCCAAGCACTGTCTTGGTATTCATTTTTTTCAGGTACCGGCTTAACCACCACCGCCACTTTATCCGCTTCTTTGTTACTGGAAGCCGACGCAGTTTGCGTATTTGAATTATCAGTACGACCACTTTCAACCACTTGCTCAACCGGAGAGTCCGGCAGTGCAATCTGATCTTCAACAGGATCGAGCACTTCAAACACTTCAACATTACTATCAAGCTCAGGCTTAATCGGAATGCTTGCAAACTCTTCTTTATAGTGGAGCTTCTTACCATCCAGCACATCGGGCAATACAATCACGCCAATGGCCACTAAAATGATGGTGCCGACTAATCGGCTTTGGAATTTACTTGCCATTTAGTTTCCTTTTTTCTGCCAATGCTCCAACACTTCACCCACGGTATGGAAAGAACCGACAACCAACACAACATCGTCATCTATAACAGAAGCTAAAGCCGCTTCAAACGCTACAACAGGGTTTGAATACTGCTCTACACCTTCAGGTAAGCTTTGACACAATTCAGCGGCTGTTGCGGCTCGTGGGCCTTTCAGCGAAGCTGGGTACCAATGTGTTGTTATTGGAGCTAATACTTCCAATGTCGCGGGGATATCTTTGTCATGAAGCATGGCGACTACAACGTGTAAATTTTTGCCTGCATACTTCTTCGCGACTTGCTGCGCAAAGTACTCAGCAGAATGCGGGTTGTGTGCTACATCAAGCACAATCACCGGTTGTTCGCTAATTTGCTGCATACGCCCAGGAAGCTGCGCATTCTTCATACCGTTAACAACATTCACATCACTAATGCTTAGTTCTGAAGTACCTAATGCCATCAGTGCGGTGGCTGCGTTCGGCAACGGTAAGCTTGGGATAGGTAGCGATTCTAACTGGAATGCGCCACTGCGCCAGTTCCAAGTATCACCATCTACATCATAGGTGTATTGAATCCCTACTTGGTAGAACTCAGCGTTAATATCATCAGCGTGTGCCGCAACCGTAGCTGGTGGCTTGGGTTGACCACAGATAGCGGGTTTACCGCTACGATAAATGCCCGCTTTCTCAAAACCAATCACATTAATGTCATCACCTAGCCAGTCAACATGGTCGACAGCCAAACTAGTAATCACAGAAACGTCATGTTCAACGATATTGGTCGCGTCTAAACGTCCGCCTAGACCCACTTCTAACAATACAACGTCAACCGCTTCGGTTTGAAAAGCACGTAACGCTGCTAAAGTGCCATATTCAAAAAAGCTAAGGCTGATTTCACCACGTTCTTTCTCAATGAAATCGAAAGACTGAACCATCTTTTGATCAGACAGATCTTTGCCATTGATACGAACACGTTCGTTATAGCGAATTAAGTGAGGGGAGCTGTAGACACCAACAGAGTAACCAGCATCCAATAGAATAGCTTCCATGAGTGCACATGTTGAGCCCTTGCCGTTGGTTCCAGCAACAGTAATAACATGTTGAGCAGGTTTGGTGAGGTTTGCCTTAGAGGCGACAGCTTGAACTCGGTCTAAACCAAGATCAATAGCGCTTGCGTGGATGTTTGATAAATAATCAAGCCACATCTCCAAAGAGGATGTGGCTTGAGGAATAGGTTGTTGACTCATCTAACTCATAACCATAATTAAGTAGGTTTGTTAGAAGGTACTTTACCCTTTTTCTGGCGCTTCTGGTACTTCATAAGCAGCTTCATTCGGTGAATCGTTCACAGAAACTACTAATGGTGAAGGCTGATTGGTCATTTTAGCAACAAGGCTTGCAACGCGCTGACGCATCTCACGACGGTCAACGATCATGTCGATAGCACCGTGGTCTAGTAGGAACTCACTGCGTTGGAAACCTTCAGGAAGATCTTCACGTACAGTTTGCTCGATTACACGACGTCCAGCAAAACCGATAAGCGCTTTTGGTTCACCGATATTGATATCGCCAAGCATTGCTAAACTTGCAGAAACGCCACCCATTGTTGGATCAGTCATTACTGAAACAAACGGTAGGCCTTTCGCAGATAGACGCTCTAGAGCAGCACTGGTTTTTGCCATTTGCATGAGAGACATCAATGCCTCTTGCATACGAGCACCACCACTTGCAGAGAAACAAACTAAACCACAGTTGTTCTCAATAGCTGCATCTACCGCTTTCACAAAACGAGCACCAACAACAGAACCCATTGAGCCGCCCATAAATGAGAACTCAAACGCACACGCAACGATAGGTAAACCAAGCAGTTCGCCTTTCATTGCAACTAATGCGTCTGTTTCACCACTGTTCTTTTGAGCAACAGAGATACGTTCTTTGTAACGCTTAGAGTCTTTAAACTTCAGTTTGTCTTGTGGCTCAAGATCAGTACCTAGTTCAACACGCTCACCTTTGTCTAGGAATGTATCCAGACGGCGACGTGCTTTCATACGCATGTGATGGTCACATTTTGGACATACTTCTAGGTTACGCTCTAGTTCAGCATGGTAAAGAACCTGCTCACAAGAAGTACATTTAGTCCAAACACCCTCAGGGATTGACGCTTTACGAGATGTTACGATGTTGCTTTTTTCTAAAATCTTTTCAAGCCAACTCATGGAAGACCTTTTTGTTTCGATTCCTCCGCTTGATTGCGAAAGAAATAAATTTGGGAATTATGCCGGGAATTAAAGCACATAAAACAGCGACTGTAGATAAAAAACTGGTTGTACCTATTTTCCGTGACTATTTTACGCACGAAACCGTAATACTTTTTGAACCTAAGTCTCACATTTAGTTCAAATTATCCGGCAAAAATAGAGGGCCAATAGGCTCTCTTGGTAGTCCAAAATGTTCAGGATAATCAACATCTACTAAGTATAAGCCTTCCGCTTTCGCTGTCGCGCCTGCCACTTTTCGATCTTTAGCCTCTAAAAGCCACTGAATCCACTCTGGTTTTTGATCACCTTTACCTACCGCAATTAGGCTACCAGTAATATTCCTCACCATATGGTGAACAAACGCATTCGCTTTAATATCGATCACTATGTAATGCCCATGACGAGTCACGTTTAAGTGAATCATGTTTCTCCATGGGCTACGAGATTGACAATGTGTTGCCCTGAACGAAGTAAAATCATTCTCACCAAGTAAGTACTGACCCGCTTCATGCATCTTTTTCTCATCAAGGTGACCATGATAATGGCTCACACCTGAATTCAAAATGCCAGGACGTAGAGCATGGTTAAAGATAATGTAGCGATAACGGCGTGCTGTTGCAGAAAAACGAGCATGGAAATCCTCATTCACTTCTGTTGCCCAACGAACGGCAATATCTTTTGGCATGTTGGCATTTGCGCCCATTGTCCATGCAACCATTTTACGATCGACATTAGTTTCAAAGTGAACGACTTGTCCCGTACCGTGAACACCGGCATCTGTGCGACCAGCACACATAACTTCTACAGGGTGATTCGCGACAACTGAAAGAGCCTTTTCCAATTCTTCTTGGACACTTTTCACGTCTCGTTGGCGCTGCCAACCAAAGTAGTGGGTACCGTTATATTCAATACCTAAAGCAATTTTCATGTTCTTGTTCTCTTTGAAAATGGGCGAGAAGTATATACGGAAATGAGTGCTAGCCCAAATAGGATGGGGCTAAAACTTCAATAAACAATCACTACCGCCTAGACGGTGGTTTTAGCAAGCTAAATAAAATAGACGCTAACTGTATCGCCCTAAAATAAAGGGTAGCCAACGCTACCCTTTATAATTTTTTGAATTTATCGACCGTTTAACGTATCGATAAGATTCTTTGCCTCTCGACGAATATCATCACTGCCGTCAACGATAGCCTCTTCTAGAAGCTTAATTGCACCTTGTGAGTCACTCATCTCGATGTAGATTTTAGCCAAATCGAGCTTACCAGCAGCTTCTGCATTGCTGTCGACATCGTAATTACCAATGTCACCGATAACGTCTGGGAATTCATTTAGGCCAACATCTAGCTTCAACTCTTCGTCATCTGGATTAATCGCGTCTTCGCCTTCTTGCTCAACTTGAGCCATCAGCTCATCAATAGTCATGTATTGCTTATCACGACCTTTGTCTGACTCGGTTAGGTTGTCTTGTTGAGCCCAATTCTCTTGTTTGATTTTTGGTTCAGCTTGTTGATCTGCCGACGCCCAAATCTCCTGTTGATCATCAGGCACATCATTATGCATGCTCGATTGCTGCTCAGGAGCAAGGTTGAAGCCTTTCCAATCTTCACCACCGACTTCAAGCATCGCATCAATATCTAGCCCTGCACTATCAATCGATGTTGCATCCAATGGTTTATCGAACATGTTGTCGACAGAATCTTGAACATCTTCAGAAAGTAACTCAGCCAGC
Organism: Vibrio tasmaniensis 1F-187; assembly: GCF_000272405.2. GTDB lineage: Bacteria > Pseudomonadota > Gammaproteobacteria > Enterobacterales > Vibrionaceae > Vibrio > Vibrio tasmaniensis_A. The sequence continues at coordinate 44,352 of NZ_AJZM02000428.1, read as the reverse complement.
GCTGTTTCATCAAAATCATCAAACCCTTCTAGAGGTTCGTCTTGCACCGCAGTCGGTACTGAGTTTGATTCTGCAGGCGCTAATTTTGAAGCCGAATCAGGTAACTCATCTGATTGTCCGAAAGCCGGCAGTTCAAACTCTTTTGCATCTGATAAGTCGTCTACGTCTGAGAAATCTTCTGTATCCGAAAAGTCATCACCATGACTAAAACTCTGCGGGTTTGAAAATAAATCATGCAGCGCATCTTGTTCTTCACCCTGTGGGCTGAAAGAAGTCAGTGGCGTTGGTTTCTCAGCAAACGCATCAGAGATAGCTTCATCTTCACCGTATTCTGGCAAATCAAACTCATCGAGCTCTACGCCTTGCTCTTCCGCTACAGGCTCAGCACTGCTTTGTTCGATGTCATCTAAGACTGAATCCGCTTTTGCGCTCTCTTCATCGTATTCAGGCAGGTCAAGGTCATCGAACTCAAACTTTTCGGACTCTGGAGCAAGATCTTGCTCTAACTGCGCTTCATCCGGTTCGCTAACCACTTCCGCCAACGCATCTTCTTCGCCAAACTCTGGAAGCTCTAAATCATCAAACGAGAACTCATCTTCGCCTTCTTGCCCTAGAATTTCTGCTTGTTTCGTTTCTTCAACTTTAGGAGCCGTTTCAGCTTGATGCTCTACTTCGGCTTGCAGCTCAGGTGTTGATTCTGATTCTGGGTCTAATTGAGCATCAACAACAGGGACGTCTGACTCCGTTGTTACTTCAGCATCCGCTTCTGCCAAGGCATCTTCTTCACCAAACTCTGGAAGATCAAAATCATCAATCGAGAACTCATCTTCGCCTTCTTGTCCTAGAGATTCAGCATCTAACTGAGGTTCAACAACCGGTGTTACTGGCTCTGGGGTTACTTCGGCGTCGGCTTCCGCCAAGGCATCTTCTTCACCAAACTCTGGAAGATCAAAATCATCAATCGAGAACTCGTCTTCGCCTTCTTGCTCTACCGCTTCAGCTTGTTCCGTTGCTTCTACTTGAGGTTCGGTTTCAACTTGTTGTGCAGCTTCAACTTGCGGTTCATGGTCTAACTGAGGTTCAGTATCTAACTGAGACTCAACAGCAGGAACCACCGGCTCTTCCGCTACTTCATCAACTTGTGCCAATGTTTCTTGTTGAGCCGTGTCATCTTCAATCAGCCAATCATCGTCTTCTGGCACACCGAATTCATTTGGAACAATCTCTGGCATATGCGCAGCACGCTCTGGCTCTGGCTCTGGCTCTGGCTCTGGCAAGGATTCAACGACATCTTCAAACTGATCGCTACCTTGGATTTTCGGTTCAAAGTCAAAATCAGAGGCAACGTTCGTAGGCGACTCTACATCGTCTATGGCTTCGGCTAACCAGTCTTCAACCGTCTCTTCATCATCTTCAGAGATATCATTTAAAGACGATGGCGATACTTGCTCTTCATAACTAGCAGCGATGTCTTCACGCTGTTCTTGGGCGTCGGCTTCTTTCGGCTCTGGTTCTGCTTCTTGTTGTACAGTTTCTTCTTGAACTCGCTCTTCAAAAACTGGTTTGTCAAAATCAGAATTCTCAGAGAGCAGTGAGTCGATATCCAGTTCATCATCTTCAACCGATGATGCGGTTTCTTCAGCGGATACTATTTCTTCCGCTGACACTTCATTGCTGGCTGAAAGAGACGCTTGCTCTGGTTCAACCGTATTTTCAATTAATGACTCAACAGGCTCTTCTGTCGCTGGCAATAAATCATTGTCATCAGAAGTCATTAACTCATCAATCAATGCTTCGTCTGTTGTTTCTAGCGAGTCATCAAGTAAAGCATCTGTTGCCGGCGCGACACCGAACAAATCATCGATAAAGTCATCACGATTAAAGGCTTCATCATTTTCTGGCTTAACGTCAGCACTGTCTTGAATCATTTCCGAATCTAACGATCCATCACTAACGACTTCAGCTTGTGGTGTTGCATTAATGTCCGATGCTTGCTCAGACTCAACTTCAGGTGTTTCTGAGGTTAACGGAGTAAGCTCGACGTCTGAATCCTTTTCAGACTCATCGCTGCCGTTGTCAAAACCAAAGGCTTCGTCTAACTCTTTATCAAACGCCTTCCCTTCAGGTTCAAGCTCGTCTTCAATGCCACTTGTCAGTAGATCATCAAATGGATCTAAAGATTCTGAATCTTGTTCATCGGTTTCACCGACTGATAGATCATTACCTAGCAGTTCATCTAACGTCTCGTCACCTTCGACGGTAACTTGAGCATCATTGGCATCATCGTCTAGAAAATCATCTAGTAGGTCTGTGCTCTCGGCATCGAGTTCAAAGTCATCATCAGAATCATCAATCAACTCATCCAAGGTTTCAGTACTGTCTTCCGAAATATCTAGCTCATCATCGGTCGACAAGCCTGAGAGTTCTTCGAGTTCAGATAATGAGTCAAAACCTAGAGGATCACTCTCAGAATCATCATCCGATTCATCTTCCAACATATCATCTAGGAGATCTGTTGAATTACTGAGATCAACATCATCCCCTGTCAATTGCTCATCGAGCAGGTCGACACTGCCTTGAGTTTCTTCACTTTCGGTTGGCAGATCAAACTGAGAAAGGATGTTATCGATATCATCATCAGACGCCAAAGCGCTGTTTAGATTCTCAGCAACCTCGTCATCATTATCGAGATTCACAGGCTCATTGACTTGATCGTTCTGAGCCGCAACCTGAGCGAAGATGTCATCAATATCATCTTCTACACTAGGAGCCGAAGGTTGTGACGTCTGCTGCTCTGAGATCAACGAATCAATATCAAATTCATCGTTGCTCACGCCCGAAGGTGCAGTATCGCTCTGTTGTTCAGAGATAAGCGCATCAATGTCAAAATCATCGGTTGCTGATGTGTCGGTATTAGAAATCGAATCACTTTGCTCTTCTGAGATTAAAGCATCAATATCGAAGCTATCATCATCTTCATCATCAAGCGCAAATAGATCGTCTAATAGAGATTGGTCTAGTTCGTTAGAGCCTAGATCTTCAGTCTCAGAATCCTGTGATAGTAGCGATTCAATATCTTCATTCGACATTGAGTTATCATCTGAAAGATCAAAGTCGGCCTCATCAGAACCGAGTTCGCTTTCTGATGTTTTATCAAGTGCGCGCTCCATCTCTTCAAGACCAAGCGCCTTGTCATCGCCATTGACACTAATGCCGTTACTGCTATCTAACTCCAGATCATCGAAGTTAGTGTCTAAGTCACCATTTTCGCCAATACTCGCAAATGGGTCATCATCGTCATCATCGAGATTAAAATCGAGATCAGAATCATCTAAACCTGCAAATACATCTTCTTCAGGCGATGCTTGGTCATCAAATAACTTATCAGCATCATCTTCATTGCCAAATTGTTCATCGTCTAAAGACAATTCATTATCAAAGTCGTCCATCTCGTCGCCTAAAGCGATAGGCGCGACGCTACTTGCATCTGATTGAATTGGTTGGTCTTGTGTCGGCTGCTGCTCATCATTTTTAGAACGGCGCCCCAACAAAATCACTATGATAAGACCAAGTAGCAGACCTGGAATAACCGCAAGAGCAGTAACTAACCAACCATTTGATAACAATTGATCCATGGCACTTGGAGCCATTTTTGCAATCTCAGCGTTCTTTCTACGCTCTTCATCAAGCAGCTTTTCCACTTCGCTACGAATGCGGTCTTCATCACTAAGTTCTGTTTTTAGCTCATCCACTTCCAATTGAACATTCGACAACATCAAACGAAGTTGATGGTTTTTCTCTTCAAGTGACAATAGCTCAGTTTCTGAAAGCTCTAGCTGTTTCTCTAGCTTGTTCATCTCTCGGGTTGGAGCCGATTGAGCTGGAGATGATTGAGTTGGAGACAATGGCTTTTTAGCGACTTCAGCTGTGCTTACTTGCTTTGCAGGAGCAACATTGTTTGAGCTTACATCAGGGCGGCTTGACGCTTGCGCTGTTTTTGGCTTTGACACTGCGGGTTTAGTCACAGGAGCATCGAGCTTAGCAAGGTGCGCATTCATGATGTTAACGGCTTGCTGTGTAGAACTCGCACGTGCTTGCTCTAAAGAAGGCACTCGTAAATTACTGGCAGGCAGCAAGCTGTGGATATTCTGGTTTTCAAACGCTTGTGGATTTAGACGATAAATAGCCAACAAGGTTTGCTGAACTGAAACGGAATTATCAGGGCGTAACTTTGAGGCAATTGACCACAATGTTTCCGACCCCAAAGTTGGGCCGTAAAAACGAGAAGGCCCAGCACGATTCAACTGTGCTCTTTGAAGAGGTTCGGAAAACGTAGGCGCTGATTGTATCTGACCATTAGGCCCTACAACTCGAATGGAATCTGCACGAACAACGGAAATCTGAGTCGCCATGAGAATGGCAAAAGGCATTAACCACGGCTTGAAAAATTGAAACATAAAAGGCTCAGCTAGGTGCTTAAATTCGAATAAATTGATGAACTGTTAAATATATCGGATAAACGACGTAAAGCTATAGAGATGAAAACAAAAAATGTGTTGCAGCGACAATATTCGCAGCAATTTCACACAATTTGACTAACAATATTTTCAATCGATTAAAAAAGCCCCACTAAAAGAGTGAGGCTTGTTTATCAAAGCAGTGAAGCTTAGAAGTAATCGCGAATCAGAACTTCCGCGATTTGAACTGCGTTTGTTGCTGCGCCTTTACGAACGTTATCAGCGACAACCCACATGTTCACACCGCTGTGATGGCTGATGTCGTTACGAATACGACCAACCATTACGTGGTCTTTACCACCAGCATCACGAACCTGAGTTGGGAAGTCTAGAGCTTGGAAAACTTCAACGCCTTCCGTGTTCTCTAGAAGCTGAATAACTTGCTCAGCACCGATTGGCGCGCGAGTTTCAATGTGTAGAGATTCAGCGTGACCATAGAACACAGGAACACGAACACAAGTCGGGTTAACGGTGATTGATGAATCAGCAAAGATCTTTTGAGTTTCCCAAACCATCTTCATTTCTTCACGTGTGTAGCCGTTCTCTGTAAATTCATCGATTTGAGGAATACAGTTGAACGCGATCTGCTGTGAGAACGCTGACTTGTCAGCTGGCATACCGTTAAGAAGCTTAGCCGTTTGACCTGCTAGCTCATCGATACCCGGCTTACCTGCACCAGACACAGATTGGTAAGTTGAAACGTTAATACGCTCAAGGCCCACTTCATCGTGAATCGGTTTAAGTGCTACTACCATCTGAATAGTAGAACAGTTCGGGTTCGCAATGATGTTGCGGTTACGGAACTCAGCAATCGCTTCAGGATTCACTTCAGGCACAACCAGAGGAACATCGTATTCGTAACGGAAACGTGAGGTGTTATCGATAACAACCACACCTTCGTCAGCGGCGATTGGAGCCCAACGTTCTGAAAGCTCGCTACCTGCAGAGAAAAACGCAATATGTACTTGAGACCAGTCGAAGTCTTCTACATTTTGTACTTGTATTGTTTTGCCGTTAAAACGGGAAGTTTTGCCTTCACTACGTTCACTTGCTAGTAAGTGCATTTCACCGACAGGGAATTTACGCTCTTTAAGTACTTCAAGAATGGTTTCACCAACCGCACCAGTCGCACCTAAAATAGCAATATTAAATTCTTGGCTCATTGTTTCTCTCTTTTATAAAGTTGGCTTTACCATAAAACCGAGTTTAGATAACGGCGTTAAATTACAAGATTCGTCGCCCGTTAACTCGACTGCACTGTACTCTCTGCGGTCCCAATATTCTTTACGCATCTTGTCAAAAGAACCCGGCGTAGAGATATTGCGACGGAATAAGGCGTCGTCTTTGCGCACATCATAGATCAACTGAGTCAAATTGTGCAGTGTTGCTTCATCCCAAGCTCTATCTAATTTCATTTGAGGCACTGGTGCTGTCGGCAGAAGGTCGCTTGCATAAGCACGCTGTTCAGTACCTAAAAACTCACAATAACTGTTGAAGATCATCGTGGTACCACGTGCTTTACCCTCTAAACCGTAGCCCGCTACGTGAGGAGTTGCAAAAGCAAGCAGTGGAAGTAGCTCAAAATCGACTTCAGGTTCAAACTCAAACACATCAAGAACGGCAGTGAAACCATCGGCTTTTTGCAAGCGAGCTTTTAACGCTTGGTTATCAACAACTGGGCCACGAGCTGCATTAATCAGAATTTGGTCAGCACGTAAATTGTTCAGTACTTGCTCATTGATCAAATGATGCGTTGGGAACTCACCTGTCTTAGTGATTGGCGTATGCAGAGTGATGACGTCTGACTGCTCAAGCAGAGTATCTAGCTCAGTAAATTCGCGAGTATCACCCTCTTGTTGTTTTAGAGGATCGCTCAGCAGAACTTTAATACCAATACCTTCAAGGCACTTTGCTAAATAGCTACCCACTTGGCCACAGCCGATAATACCGACCGTTTTTTCGAATACAGAGAAACCTTGCTGCTGAGCCAACACCATCATCGCGCTGAACGCGTACTCAGCTACACCCACCTTGTTACAGCCTGGGGCTGCAGTAAAGAAAATGCCACGTTCTTTCATCAATTCTTGGTCGACATGATCCATACCTGCCGTCGCTGTGCCGACAAACTTCAGCTTATTGGCTTTGCTGATCAATGACTCGTTCACCTTGGTGACAGAGCGAATCATCAAAGCGTCTACGTCAACTAGGTCGTCAGCCGTTAATGTGCGACCAGACTTCATTGTCACTTCACCTAGCTGGCTAAAAAGCGCTTCAGCATAAGGCATATTTTCATCGATTAAGATTTTCATTGGGAAGGTACTTTCGTTGGGGTCTGTCGACCTTAAATGTGAATTGAAATGATTGTGCAAAATTCCACACACGGTGTCGAGTCGCAATTGGAATACATTATAAATAAAGGGCTGAATCGCCTAGTCTGCACAAACAAAAGCAGTAATAAGAACCAAGACCTAAAATCAAAAAGCAAAAAGCAAAAGTCAGAAGACTAAAACGAAAAATGCCCGATTGAATAAACAATCGGGCAAACATCCAGAACAAAAGGATCCTATCTCGCTCTCCAGGAGACAGAGTCTTGCGTCTGTTCAACCAGTACTAACCAAAGCCAGTACTGATCAAGCTCTGGAAACCTTTCAACTTCTAAATCTTGATTTAAAAAGCTATTTTCTAAAGCGAAGCTTACAAAGCTAGGGTTAAAAAACACGCTTAAAACCATATTTATAAAAGCTATGTTCTGATGGTCATGATTACTGGGTGACCTGTGCGTGTTGAATCAGCACTCACGTCACCCATTAACGATTAACCTTTTATTAATTTAACCTTAGCTTCAATTAGCCTTGGTATTTTTTGATTACTAGCGTTGCGTTCGTACCGCCGAAACCAAAGCTGTTAGACATAACCGTTGTTAGCTCTTGTTCACGAGCTTCGGTTACGATGTCTAGGCCTTCGCCCGCTTCGTCTAGGTTTGCAACGTTAATGCTTGGTGCGATGAAGCCGTTATCAAGCATTAGCGTTGAGTAAATTGCTTCGTGTACACCAGCCGCACCTAGAGCGTGACCTGTCATCGCTTTAGTTGCTGAGATTGCAGGGCTGTTGCCGCCAAAGACTTCTTGGATTGCGCCAAGTTCTTTAACGTCACCTACAGGAGTTGAAGTACCGTGAGTGTTCACGTAGTCAACGCCATCAACGTTTTGCATTGCCATCTTCATACAACGAACCGCGCCTTCACCAGAAGGAGCAACCATGTCGTAGCCATCTGAAGTTGCGCCGTAACCCACGATCTCACCGTAAATTTTTGCGCCACGAGCAACAGCGTGCTCAAGTTCTTCGATAACTAGCATACCGCCGCCACCAGAGATAACGAAACCGTCACGGTCAGCATCGTAAGTACGAGAAGCCAATTCTGGCGTGTCGTTGTACTTAGTAGAAAGTGCGCCCATTGCGTCGAACATCATAGTCAGAGACCAATCTAGTTCTTCACCGCCACCAGCGAATACTACGTCTTGCTTACCAAGTTGGATAAGCTCCATTGCGTGACCGATACAGTGTGCAGATGTTGCACATGCAGAACTCATAGAGTAGTTCACACCGCGGATTTTGAAAGGTGTTGCTAGACAAGCAGAAACCGTAGAAGCCATTGTACGTGGAACCATGTATGGGCCAACGCGCTTCACGCCTTTTTCACGGATGATGTCTACTGCGTTTACTTGGTTTAGAGATGAAGCACCACCTGAACCCGCTACGATACCCGTGCGGTCATTAGATACTTGATCTTCAGTTAAACCAGAGTCAGCAATTGCTTGCTCCATTGAAAGATAAGCGAATGCCGCTGCATCACCCATAAAGCGCATTTTTTTGCGATCGATATGGTCAGCAGGGTTCATTTTTAGGTTACCCCATACTTGAGAGCGCAAGCCATTTTCCTTGAACTGCTCTGAAGTGGTAATACCTGATTTACCCTCTTTCAGTGATGCTAAAACTTCTTCGACGTTGTTACCGATACTTGAAACAATACCCATACCGGTGATTACGACTCGTTTCATGTGACATTCCTATAATTCTAAATTCAGCTAGATGATAACTAAGAAGCCTAACAAAAGTGGTCAGCTTTCCTAGAAATTCGTACAATCCCTACCAACATATCGCTTCAAATCACAAAATGATAGATTTTATGACTTCAATTACTAATGCAGAGCTGGAATGGAATGAGTCTGGCACGCCAGTTTCAGACCAATTTGACGACGTTTACTTCTCTAATGTTAACGGTTTAGAAGAAACTCGCTACGTCTTTTTAAAACAAAACCACCTTCCAGAGCGTTGGGTTGAACATCAACAACGCCGTTTTGTGATTGCTGAAACCGGTTTTGGTACAGGTTTAAACTTTCTCGCAGTCTGGCAATGGTTCGATGCTTTTCTTAAAGATAACCCACAAGCTATGACCAAAGAGTTACATTTCATCAGTTTTGAAAAATATCCTTTAAATAAAGATGATCTAATCAAAGCGCACCAATCGTGGCCAGAATTAGCGGAGTATGCGACACAACTCCAAGAACACTACCCGATTGCCCTGCCCGAATGTCACCGCATTGTGTTAGGCGATGGTGCTATCACGCTTGATTTGTGGTTTGGTGATATTAAGGATTGTATGCCAAACGTGCCGACCCCTAGCAAAGGTTTAGTCGATGCGTGGTTCTTAGACGGTTTTGCTCCAAGCAAAAACCCTGAAATGTGGAATCAAAACCTATTCAACGGCATGGCCAAACTGGCAAAACAAGATTGCAGCTGTGCAACGTTTACCGCTGCCGGTTTTGTTCGCCGCGGTTTAATCGAAGCTGGCTTTGCGATGAAAAAAGTTAAAGGCTTTGGTACTAAGCGGGAAATGATTGCCGGGCGACTTGGTGAGAAGCACGCTCACACCAACATTAAACCTTGGTATGGCCTTTCAGAGCACAGTGAATCACAAGACATTGCGATCATTGGTGGTGGTGTCGCCAGTGCTGCATTAGCCAAAACGCTAAGCCGACGTGGTAAAAACATCACCCTTTATTGTGAACACCAACAAGCTGCGGGCAATGCCTCTGGCAACAATCAAGGTGCCATTTATCCGCTACTCAGCGAAGCGACATCGAACGTGTCTCGCGTGTTTGGTCCAGGGTTACTGTTTGCTCGCCAATTTATGAATCAAGCGGCTCAGTCTGTCCAATTTGATTACAGCTGGTGTGGCGTGAACATTTTGATGTGGGATGAAGGTTCCACTAAAAAGCTCAATCGCATGTTAGAAGGCAATTTCCACACAGATCTGATTCAGCGTTTAACGCCAGAGCAAGCCAACGAAAAGATTGGCTTACCAGTCGATAAAGAGAGTGTCTACTTTCCACTGGGAGGTTGGTTAAGCCCTCTCCAATTGACTCAAGGTTTGATTGGCAGGTTAGAAGAGACCAACCAAGTGAGCGCACACTATCAACATCAAGTAACGCAACTTGAGTGGCTCGAAGCTGAACAACAATGGTTACTGACGATTGAGACACCTCAAGGCGAGATTCAAACCAAGCACGACCAAGTGGTTATTGCTAATGGGCACAAATTTACTCAGTTTGAACAAACTCGACCCGTACCTCTGACGCCAGTTAAAGGGCAAGTGAGTCATATCCCGACCACAGAAAATCTCAGCCAGTTAAAAACGGTATTGTGCTTTGATGGCTACCTGACGCCACAAAACCCAAATAATGGTCACCACTGTATTGGCGCGAATTACGATAAAACCAATATCGACCAAGAATTTGATATTGAGGTGCAACAATATAATGGCGAGCGCTTACACGGGTCGCTACCAGAACAAGCGTGGACCAAAGATGTCGATACCAGTGGCAACTTAGCGCGCCAAGGTATCCGAAGCGTGAGTCGAGATCACCTACCATTCGTCGGTAATGTTGGTGATTTTGAATCCATCAAAGAGCAATATCAGAATTTGCACAACTTTAATCCGCAGCGTGATGCTATCGACAGTATCGAACCTGTTATCAGCTATCCGAACTTGTTCTGCTTTATCGGTTTAGGTTCGCGTGGTTTGAGCTCTACTCCTCTTTTAGCAGAAGTCTTAGCATCACAAATTTGTGGCGATCCACTACCTCTTCCGGTTGATGTGCTCGAAGCCATTCATCCAAGTCGAATGTGGATTAGAAGATTACGTAAAGGCAAAGCGTTAACAGAAGGTTGGGTTTCAACGAAACAAACCAGTGCGGAATAGTCGATTCTAGACTAGGTCTAAATATTCAAATAAGTGTTAGTACAACCCACAAAAAAAGCCCGAGCATTTCTCAATGCTCGGGCTTTGTTTTTCTAATCTTGTTTACGTCGCTGCTTCTTATTCTAGAGCAGTACGTTACTTTGCAGCGGCTCGTAACTTTACATCAGCTGGCTACTTAGGAGCTATTCGCTTTACGTTCCGCTTTTATAGCTTAGCAATCGCGTCTTTAATTTGAGCTGCAATCTCTTCATTACTGATTGAACCCGACTCAAAATTAAAATTATCGTAGAAGCTAGGTACTGACAACGATGCTTTAACGTTACCGCCAAAGTATGGCGCTGAACCTGTTGCTGCGCCAAGTACTGTTTGTGCGCCGCCTGGGCCTGGTGATGTCGCTAGGTAAACCGCAGGCTTCTCACCAAACACTGAACGTTCAATACGTGTCGCCCAGTCAAATAGGTTTTTGTAAGCTGCAGGATAGTGGCCGTTGTGCTCTGCGAAAGAGATAACAAATGCGTCTGCTTCTGCTAGGTCACGCAAGAATGCTTGGGCGCCTTCCGCTTGGCCAATCTCTTTTTCAGTGTCTTCACTGAACATAGGAACGTTGTAATCGTTGATGTTTAGAACTTTGACTTCAGCACCTTCAATCAAGTTAGCTGCGTAAGTTGCTAGTGCTTTATTGATAGAGGTAGAGCTTGTGCTTGCGCCAAATGCGATAACTTTCATGATGTGACCTTTTCTGTAATTCCGTTAAGTGGGATTAGAATAACGTAGTCAGAAAATGGAACCATCACAAGAAATGAACGGACTCATTCAAAAATTTCGAATGAGTCTCAAATTATTGGTTCGCTCAAAAATGAGGAGGAAGAGTAATGAGCGAATTACGGTAGACGAATAATGCTAGACGAATAAAATTAAGCTTGGTTTTGCAGCTCAACCCAAAGGTCATTAACGATAGTGCGGTCTGCTGGCGTTAGTTCAGAACGCGCGTCTTCTAGGCTCTTCTCAATACGTAATTTAACTTCTGCTACGTCTTCAATGCCGTCTTCTTCACATGAAGCCACTGAGAGAGAAATATGACCACGTAAGTAACCACCAGCAAACAGTTCATCGTCTGATGCGTTTTCAATGCGAGCATCAATTACTTCAAGTAGTTTTTCTTCAAATTCGATAATCATAATATTCTCTTATTTCACAATAAATTGGCTAGTACATAAAGGTGCAACATCATAGAAACTGCGTAATGCTTCAGAGAGCATTTTCACGCGAGGCGGAAGGCCAGCTTCAAAGATACCCATGACTTCGCTGTGTACTTTATTCATAAAGGCCAAACGATCTGGCTCAAAATCGCCGTGTAGATTGTCACAGCTGACATTAAAAGGAAAGCCTGCACTGGTCGCAATGATCCATTCATACGCTTGTGGGCGAATTTCTACTTTTTCAAACTCAGCTTGAACCGACTCAGTTCGGCCATCAGGCTCATACCAGTAACCAAAATCTTCCAATAAACGACGCTCAGGACCAGCCACACACCAGTGTGCTATCTCGTGAAGTGCTGACGCGTAAAAGCCGCGAGCAAATACGATACGGTGATGAGAAACCTCCCCATCGGCTGGCAGGTAAATAGGCTCGTCCGCTCCCAGTTCTAGCTTGGTATTGAAGCTCTCGAAAAAGGTTTGATTGAAAATGTCGATGATATCTGGGTATTGGTACGTCATAAGATCAAATTTAAATAAAAAGAACTGGGGCATTTTGCGTTTTTTTAAGCGATCGGTAAAGCCCTATCACTGGCAATGACATTAGGTTCATCATAATACTTTACGATGACAATCGATTGCTGATCCCAGATTACACCATTTTGAGGTGAATGATTAGTTTAGCTAATCTGAAATGCCTATTCACGGTACAAATATTCATTCGTCAATCAGCGTTTTTACTACTACACTCGCGCTTCATTTTTATATCCCTATGGCCTATAAGACTCCAATTTATAGACCTAAATTATAGAGCTACAGCAATGCTACTAAGTGTTTTGTATATCATTGGCATCACGGCAGAAGCCATGACCGGCGCTCTCAGCGCTGGCAAACAAAAAATGGATTGGTTTGGTGTAATGTTGGTTGCAAGTGCAACGGCAATTGGCGGCGGAACAGTACGAGATATCTTACTCGGCCATTACCCTTTAGGTTGGGTTGAAAACCCACAATATCTGGCGATCACCTGTATCGCGGGTGTTATCACAACAGGACTGGCTAAATGGGTAATCAAGCTAAAAGGCTTGTTCATTCGTTTAGATGCTCTAGGTCTTATCGTGTTCAGTATCATTGGCACTAAAGTCGCGATGACCATGGGTCTGCACCCAATGATCTGTATGGTGTCTGCCTTGGTCACTGGCGTGTTCGGTGGCCTGTTGCGCGATCTTATCTGCCGTCAAACACCATTGGTTCTGCATGAAGAGCTGTATGCATCTGTCGCCCTTGTCGCTTCAGGTTTATACCTAGGTTTGCTTGAGCTTGGCATTAACGACGTAACCGCAACGATTGTTACGCTTGTGGTTGGTTACTTGCTGCGTATGGCGGCCGTAAGATTCAAATGGCGCTTGCCTTCGTTCCAGCTTGATACGGAAAGCTCTGTACATTAGATATTCTCAATGACGCAGAATATAAAAAGGGTTGCTTCAGTACGAAGCAACCCTTTTTGGTTTCTCTCAAATCTGTTCTGAATAAAACGAAGCAGAACTAGATTTTTGGCGTTTCTGTTGTCACACCAAAGTTTTGACCACGGTGACGCAGTAAGTGGTCAAGCAACACGATAGCCAGCATCGCTTCAGCAATAGGCACTGCACGGATACCAACACATGGATCGTGACGACCTTTAGTGATTAACTGCGTTGCTTCACCGTCTTTAGTGATCGTGTCACCAGGAACGGTAATGCTTGATGTTGGTTTAAGCGCAATGCTTGCCACAATATCTTGGCCAGTAGAAATACCACCTAAGATACCGCCAGCATGGTTGCTGCTGAAACCTTCCGGAGTTAATGGATCACGGTGTTCACTACCGCGTTGATTAACCACATCAAAGCCATCACCAATCTCAACACCTTTCACCGCATTGATGCTCATTAGAGCGTGCGCGATGTCTGCATCTAGACGATCAAAGATTGGCTCACCAAGGCCTACAGGCACTTTAGTCGCAACTACTTGAATCTTCGCACCGATCGAGTTGCCTTCTTTTAGCAAATCACGAATCAGTTGGTCAAATTCAGGTACTTTGTCGGCATCAGGACAGAAGAAAGCGTTGTTTTCGATCTCGTTCCAATCCACTTTATCAATTGAGATATCACCCATTTGAGAAAGATAAGCTTGGATTTCAACACCAAATTCTTGCTTAAGGTATTTCTTCGCAATCGCACCTGCCGCAACACGCATTGCAGTTTCACGAGCAGAAGAGCGACCGCCACCTCGGTAATCACGCACACCGTACTTTTGATGGTAGGTATAATCAGCGTGGCCAGGGCGGAACTTGTCTTTAATTTCGGAATAGTCTTTAGAGCGTTGGTCTGTATTTTCAATCAATAGACCAATAGAAGTACCCGTAGTCTGGCCTTCAAATACACCGGATAAAATCTTTACTTCATCCGCTTCACGGCGAGCCGTTGTATAACGAGAAGTACCTGGGCGACGACGATCCAAATCTCTTTGAAGGTCTGCTTCGGTAATTTCTAATCCTGGTGGGCACCCATCTACGATACATCCTAGTGCGATACCGTGACTTTCTCCGAACGTAGTCACGCGGAAATGTTGTCCGATACTGTTTCCTGCCATTACTTCCTCTAAATCAGCCATTGAGCAGAAGGTTTGATTCCTAAACCTACGGGTTAACAGCTTTACTTGTCTATTCTTCGTGAATTCATAGTGGCTTTATTACCAAATGATGTAAACCCCAAAAAACCAACAATTTTAACTTTCTATTACATGAGCCGAATGAAATGAATAACGAGGGGAAATGAGTGGTGCTTTAAAGTGGTGATTTTGAATAGTTTCATGGCCAGTTAACAAAGGTTAATGAACTCGGTTTGAATACTATCTATGTTGTAGCCCAAAATAATAAGGAGAAAAGTGATGATCGAGTGGAGAGTTAAAAAATTTTCGGAGCTGTCTGTTCAAGAGCTCTATGATTTCTTACAGCAAAGAGTCGATATTTTTATCGTCGATATGAACACACCCTATAGTGATCTAGACGGCAAAGATAGCCATCCAGAAACCTATCACGTCATGGGTTATGAGAACGGGCAACTAGTAGCTTACAGTCGAATTATGGCTCAGAAGCTTGGATACCCCGTAGATGTTCTCCCTCTGCTCGATTCTGATGCAGATGATGTTTGTATCGGGCGAGTGATCGTAGCAAAGGATTATCGCGGTAAACAGATTGGTAACCAGCTGATGCAAGTAAGCTTTGATACGACCCGCGAGGTGTATCCTGACTGTTCAATTTTTATTTCGGCACAAGCACACCTCAAAGACTACTATGGTAAATTCGGCTTCGACGTTGTCACCGACAGTTACTTGGAAGATGGGTGCAGTATGTTAGGTCTTAGATATACCCCACAGTTAGTAGTCGTTTAGCAATAACCGAAAGACAGAGACATCTAAATACAAAACATGGTATTGATAGATTAAGCTGTTCTGAAATGCAAAAAACCCGACAACTCAGAGACTTATCGGGTTTCTTTAAATAGTGGTACGCCCTGAAGGATTCGAACCTTCGACCACCTCCTTAGAAGGGAGGTGCTCTATCCAGCTGAGCTAAGGGCGCGCTACAGGAAAGGATTATACGAATTCGAATCAGTAAAGCAACGGCTTTGTGTAACATTCTGATCCAAGTGAGTAAAAAAAGGGCAATGAGATTATAAGTGTTGGAAAATAGAACAAAGCAAACGTTTGCTTGATGGTAATCAAAAAGATTTTCTGGAATAATGCGCCAAAAACATCAGCCACTAACTTGAATATCAATACTAAGGAAATTCATGACTGCTCAAAATATTGATGGAAAGCTAATTTCTCAAACGGTTCGCTCTGAAGTTGCGGCTCGTGTAAAAGCTCGCACTCAAGCTGGATTACGCGCTCCGGGCCTAGCGGTTGTTTTAGTGGGTGAAGACCCTGCTTCTCAGGTTTACGTAGGAAGTAAACGTAAAGCATGTGAAGAAGTTGGCTTCGTATCTAAATCTTACGACTTGCCAGCCACTGCGACAGAAGACGAATTATTAACACTGGTAGACCAACTGAACGAAGACCCGGAGATTGACGGTATTCTTGTTCAACTTCCTCTACCAGCTGGTATTGATAGCACTCAAGTTCTTGAGCGCATCACGCCGGAAAAAGACGTTGATGGCTTCCACCCATACAACGTAGGTCGTTTGGCTCAGCGTATGCCTAAGCTTCGCTCTTGTACGCCTAAAGGCATCATTACGCTGCTTGACCGTTATAACATCGACTTACGTGGCAAACACGCGGTTGTGGTTGGCGCATCAAACATCGTAGGTCGCCCAATGACGTTAGAGCTTCTTCTAGCCGGTTGTACGACGACAACATGTCACCGCTTCACCAAAGACCTTGAGGGTCATGTACGTCAAGCAGATGTTGTTGTGGTAGCAGTTGGTAAGCCTAACTTCATTCCTGGTGCTTGGATTAAGAAAGGGGCTGTTGTGGTCGATGTAGGCATCAACCGTTTGGAATCTGGCAAACTCGTTGGCGACGTTGAATACGATGTCGCGAAAGAGAGCGCAAGCTTCATCACACCAGTTCCGGGTGGTGTTGGTCCAATGACTGTAGCAAGCCTAATTGAGAACACAATGATCGCTTGTGAGCAGTTTCACTCGAAATAGTCCGCAATGACAGCTTCGATAGTAATACCGTTGGCATGAATTGCCTCGCCCTAGAGTAAAACAAGCTAGAGCAGAATTAGAAAGCCGCAACGTGATGAACGTTGCGGCTTTTTTGAATCAAGGCAACTCGCTTCTGATGCAGTGCTCGTTGCTACTTATCTGGTATCTCGATTTTTTCCGTCTGTTCAGAAGGCGGCAATAAACTAATGATCGCACACTCCGTTGATATGAGTTTTTCCAAATCAGAACCTTGTGTTACTAAACGGAAATCACCACCAGTAATCACACCGAGTGGAATCGCTTTAGGATACAGCGCGTTAAACTCATTAAGGTCAAACGCATCGGTCAATCCCGTGCTCTTAATTTGGCTGCCTTGAGCCATCAAGGAGTTAAGCTTGGAATAGGTAATTCCTTCCGAAAACAGGCTTCTGTTACCATCTCGGCTCACTGAATGCCTTTCGTGTTTAGTTTCTGTCGATTCAAGCTCAAACACCTTATTTTCACCAAACTCATCTTGATAATGCATGCTGACTAATGGATTGGTTTGACGATAAGGCGAGACGATCATCGCGCGCCCTATCCCGTCCAATTCCAGATTATTTTCCGCGTGGCTTGAGGCTGGGTTACCAAAATAGACACTCAGGTTATCCATACGCGCCAAACGAATGCTTTCCCAGTTGGTATCGGCAAGTACACTGTTGATATTTTGTGTCGCCAGCACCTTGGCAAACTGTCTTGCAAAATGAGTCGCGCCAAAGAAGATAACCCCTTGCGCTTTCTCTTGAGTCACACCCAACCTTCTCGCCCACCAACTTGCGGTAAGGCTTTGAATCACAACCGTACCGATGATGACCAAGAACACCATTGGCACCAGTAGATCAGCCCCTTCAATCAATTGCTTCTCTTGAAGTTTGATAGCAAACAGAGAAGAAACCGCGGCAGCCACGATCCCGCGCGGCGCCATCCAGCTCAAAAACCATTTATCCGCAGAAGTAAGATCCGTACCGATCCCGCTGACCCACACGCTCAAAGGACGCGCCACCAGCATCACTATCGCTAACAGGCCAACCCCACCCCAACCTATCGAGAGGAAGGTTCCTGAATCGAGCCTGCTCGCTAACAGAATAAACAACGCAGAAATAAGCAACACGGTTAAGGTTTCTTTGAATTCGATGATGTCTTCGATATCCAAGCCCTTCACGTTGGCAAGCCAGATCCCCATGATGGTCACGGTTAATAAACCCGATTCTTCACTCAGGTCATTGGAAAACGAGAACGCCGCCAACATTAGCGTCAGCACAGCCACATTACGTAAATAGTGCGGTACCCAATGCCCTTGCAGCATCTTGGCAATCAAATGGCCACCGATGATCCCTAAGCCTAAACCTATGACTAACGTCAGGCCCAGAGCTGACAGAACGTGTCCGGTAGGGTCGGCAGAAGAAACGATGTACTCGTAAACGAGAACCGCAAACAGAGCGCCAATCGGATCAATCACTATCCCTTCCCATCGCAAGATACTGCCTAAGGAGGATTTAGGCTGAATACTGCGAAGCATGGGTACGATCACCGTTGGGCCAGTTACCACGACTAATGCACCAAACAGTGCGGCTAACGGCCAACTAAAGTCCACAAAGTAGTAAGCACCCACCACGATACACGCCCATGTAATCAACATGCCGAAACTCACGAGATGAGTCACCATCCGACCATGGCCTCTGATTTCTTTGAAATTTAGGGTTAATGCCCCTTCAAACAGGATGATGGCAACGCCTAATGAAATCATAGGAAACAGCACATCACCGAAAATGGCATCGGGATTTAGAATATTCAGGCCAGGACCTAACAACAGGCCAACGATTAGGAGAGGAAGAATAGCGGGAAGACGTAAACGCCAGCCGAGCAGCTGACAAGCTAAAGACAAGAGTCCAATTAACGCCAAAGAAGAAGTAATCGACAAATCCATTTGTGCCCCTAAAAGGTTTGCACCACACCCTGTGGTACAAACTATTCAATGAAATAAGAAAGCCTACGTTCTTACACTATAGGCTCTCTTTTTCACGCTAACCGAATATTATTGTGATTAATCAGTCACTTTACTATAGGGGAAATAAAGTGACTGACTCATCCACTCTGTACTTATCATCTAGCTACAGAGAAAGCACCACGCCAGCGATCGCAGCGCTCATTAAGTTGGCAAGCACACCCGCACAAATCGCTTTGAAGCCATATTGTGAGATGAAAGAGCGACGCTCAGGAACTAAGCTACCCAAACCGCCAATCAGAATCGCCATGGTAGAGATGTTAGCAAAACCACATAGTGCAAAAGTAACGATCGCTTTTGAGTGCTCACTCAGTGCATCTTTTACGTCCATTAACTGGATGAAAGCCACAAATTCGTTCACAACAATCTTATTACCGATCAGCGAACCTGCAACCACAGCTTCAGACCACGGTACACCGATCAGCCATGCAACGGGTGCGAACACATAACCTAGGATAAGTTCGAAGCTTAGGTTTACGCCAAACCAGCCACCAACAATACCTAACAAGCCATTCAGCATCGCAATCACACTGATAAAGGCTAGAAGTGTCGCACCCACCGCAACGGCAATACGAAGTCCAGACATAGCCCCATCTGCCATTGCCTCAACTACGTTTGTTGCTCGTGGAATCTCTACACCAGACTCAATATTTTCTTGAACATCCTCTGGGCTGCCTGGTACTAAGATTTTAGCCATCAATAGACCAGCTGGTGCCGACATGAATGCCGCAGCGATCAGATAGTTTAGGTCAACACCCAGCGATGCATAACCCACTAGCGTGCCGCCAGCAACAGAAGCCAAACCACATACCATCACAGCAAACAGTTGTGAGTCCGTCATATGTTTTAGGTAAGGCTTAACCACCAATGGCGCTTCGATCATGCCAACAAAAATGTTTGCCGTTGCAGATAGTGACTCCGCACGACCTGTGCCTAGAAACTTCTGCAAAGCACCGCCGATTATGTTGATCACCTTTGGCATAAAGCCGATGTGATACAAACCTGAAATCAATGCAGAGAAAAAGATAATGATGCCGAGAACGTTAATAGCGAAAACAAATCCGTTATTCGTTAGGCCGCCGAATAGGAAGTTAATCCCCTCTTGACCGTAGTTGATCAAGCTAGACACCGCACCAGTAGCTGCATTCAGCGCTTCTTTACCCATTGGCACATAAAGAACCAATAGCGCGAATGAGATTTGCAGTAAGAAAGCCAAAGAGACAGTTCTTAGCGGGATATTTTTTCTGTCCGTAGATAGTAACCAAGCGGCTACTAAAATAGTGATAATTCCAAGTAGGGAAGCCATATGCGTCAACCTAAAAGTTGTAGGTAGGAAAGGCGACGCATTGTATAGAGGAAATCGTTTGCGGCAAGGTGCGGTTGTTAATGTGATGTTGGGATTATCAGCAACTTGCCCAAGATTAGATTAAAGCATTGAATTTTAATGGATTAACTTGTTCAAAAAGCATACTTTTTCCATATGGAAATTATATTTATGAATTAGGAAACAATTAACGATGCAGCTCAACGCAAGTTTTGAGGTTTTTGTCCCAATACGTCGGCGAACCAACATGCTGTTTGATGAACTCAATCACTGCTGAAAGCTTCTTTGGCATGTTCTTTCGACTCGGATAGACGGCATAGAATGGCATCAACTGACTGGCTCTCCATTCTGGTAATACTTGGATTAACTTGCCTGTTCTAAACTCCTCTTTGACTAAATAAGTCGCCAAATAAGCAACACCCCATCCAGATACAGCTGCGTCTCGTACCGCCTCAGCCAAATCCACCGAGTAATCGCCCGCCACTTTGACACTGAGGTTTTCTTGCCCGTTATCAAACGCCCATGACGTGTAGTCTCGTTCACGGCTGCGATAGATAAGACAGTTATGGTCAATCAGATCAGATGGCACATGAGGAGTACCAGCTTTAATCAGATAATCCGGTGATGCGGCTACCACAAATTGGCTGTCGGCTAAACGCTGCGCAATATAACCTTCTGGCAGGTCTTCATTATTGGTGATCCAAAGATCCAAGCGCTCCTCAATCATATCCACTTTGTAATCGAACAAATGCACTTCAATTCTCAGCTGCGGATAGAGCTGTCTGAGCTGATCAATCGCTGGAATGATATGCAGTGTGCCAAATGACTGAGACAAGCCTATGCGGAATATTCCAGAAATGTCGTCACGCTGGCTATCCATATCCATTTGAGCCGCTTTCACCGTATTGAACAGCTGCTCACAATGCTGATAGAACACTTCCCCTGCTTCAGTTAGTGTCAGGCTGCGTGTGGTTCTTTGCACCAGCTTGATACCTATCGAATCCTCGAGCAAAGCAACTTGCTTACTGATGTGAGACACCGACACATTCAAACTTTTTGCTGCACTGGTAAAGCCTTCATGCTTGATTAACGCATGGAATATCACCATCTGTGCGGCTCTATCTGTTAGCACAAGGTCACCTTTAAAAATCTCTGAAATATAAAAGAAAAAGGACTCCGAAGAGTCCTTTAGTTCGTTCTGCCTATGGTAGACCAAATGCTATTCAAAGCGACCTAAATCTGTTAATCAAATTAGGTCGATTAATCAAACTTAATTCTGTCTGCTAAGTGGCTAACTGCCAAAGCAAAGTAGTAAGAACGATTCCACTTCATTAACACATTGTAGTTGTTGTAAATGAGGTAAGAACGGCCAGTTTCATCGTCTGGCATAATTAGCCAAGCTTTAATATCTTCATCAAGCGTTGGTAGTGGGCGATCGTCAAAGCGCTTAATACCGAGTTCAGACCACTCTTTTAAGTATTTCGCTTTGTCTTCGCCTCGGCCTTGCATTTCAATAGACACAGTCGACGGTACGTGAACCTGACGGCCCCAAGTATATTTGTCATCCCAACCCGATTGGCTGAGATAATTCGCCGCTGAAGCAAATACATCTTCTTCAGTACCCCAAATATCTTTCTTGCCGTCGCCGTTACCGTCAGCGGCATAAGCTAAGAATGAGCTTGGCATAAACTGAGGCTGCCCCATCGCACCAGCCCAGGATCCTTTCATCTCTTGTGGTGCAATATGGCCTTGATCAAGAATCTTCAACGCCGCCATCGCTTCGCTACGGAAGAAGGCTTCTCTACGTCCTTCATAGGCCATAGTCGTGAGAGCATCAATAACACTGTAGTTACCCGTGAACTTACCAAAGTTACTCTCAACACCCCATAGCGCGACAATGAATCTTGGTTGAACACCATATTCATCACCAATGCGCTTCAACGCTGAATAATGCTTCTTATAAAGCGATCTCGCCTGCTTCACTTTCCAATCTGGAACCGCGCGTGGAATGTATTCATCCAGAGTCAGTTTTTTCTCAGGTTGATTCTTATCGGCTTTCACCGCTCTTGGCTTAAACGTCACACCATCAAAGGCCTGATCAATGATCGTTTCAGAGATGCCTTCTGCACGGCCTTGTTGCTTTAGTTTCTCTACATATTGCTCAAAGCTCAGCTCTTCAGCCTGAACTGAACCAATCGTCAGGCTATTACCCAATAGTAATGCCGACACAGCCAATATGGTTTTCGAAAATTTACTCAACGATCACTCCTCCCTGAATTAAGGTAGCTATCACTCTTCGTCTTGAACGTTTTGCTGAGCTTTACGCTCTTTATGAAGTTCAAGTTCATTAACCGGTGGTGGCGGAACCTGCAAAAAGAAACCATCGGTGTTCAGTGATTCTCTCACTTTATCGATGTTCACTTGCGCCAGTTTACGGCCATCCATTTTAATTACCATTACAAAACTAGGTTTACCAAACATTTGCATCAATGCGTCAGGAACTTGTGAGAAATCATCCTTCTTAGGGATATAAAGGTATGTTCCTTCTTTCTTTGAACTTTTATATATAGAACACAGCATGACAAACCTTTTTATTGTTTATGACTACAAAACTCTCACTTACGAGATCAATAGTTTATGTTAAGGGAAATATTGGGAACAAAACGTTCATTTGACAACAAGATTACTTGCTGTGCTTGGTTTGGGAATATAACATGATAAACCAAGTTTCAGGCAACGCCCTTTATTTTATTGATAAAGAAATTGTACCAATCCGCTATTGAGGTCCTGTAGTTTTCGATGTCTAGTAATCCAGATCTAAAAGGTAGCAGTTTTACGCTATCTGTTTTGCACTTATCCGATGATCAAGTCGAAAATGCGGTGTCTTTTCTTCAAGAAAAAGTAAACCAAGCTCCCACTTTTTTCGCTGCTGCGCCTGTTGTTATCAATATTAGCAAAGTCGCGGGTGATATCGATTTTGTGCAACTGAAAGAGGGTATATCTCAAGCGGGCATGATCCCAGTAGGTGTGGCTGGTTGTTCGGATAAACGTATGCAGAACCTAGCGAAAGAAGCTGGTTTTGCAGTGATGACAGCCAGTAAATCACCTTCTCAAGCTCCAGCGAAGATGGCTCCGATAAAAGTGGTGAGAACGCCTATTCGTTCTGGTCAGCAAGTGTATGCAAAAGATGGCGATCTATTGATCCTCAGCCATGTGAGTGCTGGCGCAGAAGTCATAGCCGATGGCAGCATCCATATCCATGGTACTTTACGCGGTCGTGCGATTGCAGGCGCGAGTGGTCAAACTGAAGCAAAAATAATTTGTAATGATTTACAAGCCGAGCTGGTCTCCATTGCTGGAAATTACTGGCTCAGCGATCAAATTGAAAGCGAGTACTGGCAGAAGAAAACCATGTTCAGTATGGCAAACGATGTATTACACGTTGATGTCCTCGCAATATAAGAGAAATAAAAAGGAAAACAAAATGGCACGCATTATCGTTGTAACGTCAGGTAAAGGCGGGGTAGGCAAAACGACCTCCAGTGCAGCTATTGCCTCAGGCTTAGCTTTAAAAGGGAAGAAAACCGCAGTTATCGACTTTGATATCGGTCTGCGTAACCTAGATTTAATCATGGGTTGTGAGCGTCGTGTTGTGTACGACTTCGTTAACGTTATCAATGGCGAAGCGACACTGAACCAAGCGATGACCAAAGACAAGCGCACAGAGAATCTATTCATTCTTCCGGCTTCTCAAACTCGTGATAAAGATGCATTAACAAAAGATGGTGTTCGTCGTGTATTTGATGAACTAGATGAAATGGGCTTTGATTTCATCATCTGTGATTCTCCTGCAGGTATCGAGCAAGGCGCTCTGATGGCGCTTTACTTTGCTGATGAAGCGATTGTTACGACTAACCCAGAAGTTTCTTCTGTACGCGATTCAGACCGTATTCTCGGTATTCTTGATTCTAAGTCTCGTCGTTCAGAAGATGGCTTAGAACCAGTGAAAACGCACCTTTTACTGACTCGCTACAACCCAGCACGTGTAACTCAAGGTGAGATGCTAAGTGTTGAAGACGTTGAAGAGATTCTTCACATCTCTCTACTGGGTGTCATCCCAGAGAGCCAAGCAGTACTGAACGCGTCGAACAAAGGTGTTCCAGTTATTTTTGACGAAGCAACCGATGCAGGTATGGCTTACAATGATACTGTAGAGCGACTACTGGGTAGCCAAGTGGACTTCCGTTTCTTAACGGAACAGAAGAAAGGCATCTTCAAAAGACTGTTCGGGGGCTAATTCGCAATGTCATTACTAGAGTTTTTTAGACCACAAAAAAAGACAACCGCAAACCTAGCTAAAGAGCGTTTGCAGATCATTGTTGCCGAGCGACGCAGCCATGACGACCCAGCACCGTCTTATCTGCCGCAACTAAAAGAAGACATCTTGAAGTGTATTGCGAAGTACGTTGACGTCGATCCATCAATGGTTGATCTGACTTTCGAACACAAAGATGACGACATCTCAGTATTAGAACTGAACGTCAAACTTCCAGAAGAAGACCGATAAGCAGAGCTCGAGCTGTGCTTATCACGATTCAATAAAAAAGAGAGCCTAGGCTCTCTTTTTTGGTATTTGAACTTGTGTCTAAACGCTATAAAAGATTAAGAATTCTGCATACGCTTTTTCAGTCGAGCTAAATCAATTTCACTAGAGCGAACAGTCAACTTAATACACTCGTAATCGTACTCTTCTTTAACCACACTCATGTTTGAGCGAATCTCGCCGATAATGCCTTGTCCAGAATAAGGGATAGTGATCTCTTCTTCGATCATACCTTCTTCAGCAACACCAACGATGTACTTGTGCAGTTTCGTAATATCTAGCGGATCACGAGTCGACGTTAGCATCGCATCTGGGAATTCTTCGATCAGCTCTAATTGCTGTTCTTCAGTCAATCTATCGCACTTATTCAGCACTAATAGTTTTTCGCTGCCTTCAACACCCACTTGTGCTAATACGTCGTGTACCACATCAAGTTGTGCGCGGAATGAAACATCAGAAGCATCAACCACATAAAGCAACAATGAAGCATCGTGCGCTTCTGCTAGCGTTGAGTGGAATGATGCAACCAGATCGTGTGGCAATTTCTTGATGAAACCCACTGTATCTGAAACCAGAATACGCGGTTGAGTAATCGGCTGAAGCGCACGAACCGTCGTATCTAGCGTTGCGAACAGTTTATCTTCACCCACCACTTCGGTTGCGGTCATTGCACGCATCATCGAAGATTTACCGGCATTGGTGTAGCCAACTAAAGCAACAGTGAAAAGCTCCGCGCGCCTTGTGCGTCGGGTCTTCATTTCATCTTGTACGCTTACTAGCTCACGCTTAAGCGCAGCAATTTGGTCACGTACGTTACGACGGTCTAGCTCTAGTGAAGTTTCACCGGCGCCCTGACCCATTTGACGCTCTTTATCGCCCTCAGCCGTTTCACGAAGACGTGGCACTAAGTAGTTTAAACGAGCGATATCAACTTGCAGACGAGCAGTACGAGTACGAGCGTGGCGGCTAAAGATTTCGATGATGATGCCAGTACGGTCAAATACTTCCACACCCAAACTCGCCTCAACAGTACGCATTTGAGATGGACTTAAATCACAGTCAAATACCACAAAATCAGCGGCACCGTATTGGAAATTGCCCGTTGGAAGATCATCAAAATCTAGCTCATCGATTTCAGAATCAAACAAACCCGACTCATCAAGAAAGTCTTCATCTTCAGCTTCTTCAATAGAGCCTTGGTAACCAGTTAGATGTGCAATTTCGGCGAGCTTACCTGCACCCAACACATTCTGTCTTTGAGATGAACTGTGGTGTTGCGATTGCGTACCGACGACTTTAAACCCTAGGGTTGTCACTAAGCGAGCAAGTTCGGCAAGAGACTCTTTTGCTTCGTCACCTTTAAAATCCGGTGTCGTAATAGAAATAAGTAAAGCGTTATTCGCCGCTGGTTTTGCTGTTAGTTTCATGTATTCTTCTGTTTATGCACCAAGGTGCAGCCTAGTTTCTGGTCTAAAGTAGTGTGATCCTACGCGTTTCTACGTCAGCTTTATAGAGCTAAGGGATACTAAATCACGATATTATTGCAGTAGAAGCATATATATCGTTTATCCCTCTGTTTTTATAAGGGATAAAAAGCAAGTATAGACAACGAAAAAGGCAGCATCACGTTACTTATTAGTAGTTGGTGATACTGCCTTTGATTTAGACATGAACTTTGATTGTTAAACTAACTCAGCAACTAGAAGTTAGAAGTCGATTCTCGCTTCGGTTTGAGCATCGAAGAATACCGCCTTTGATAAGTCAAAATGAAGCGGTGCCATTTGCCCAACCGACACTTCAAATTCTGGCGATAAACGACACGCGACTTCTTGGTCGTTCACTTTAACCATTGCGATGGTATCTGGCCCTGTTGGTTCTAATACTTCCAATTGCAGGTCTAGCTTTGTGGTTGCCGACACATCATCACCTTCTTGCTCGGTAATGTGCTCAGGACGTAGCCCTATTACCAATTCCTTGCCGTCTTGGTCGCGCATACTTTGTGGTAAACGAATGTGGTGTTCTTGATCTGCCGTGCCCACAACCTTAATGATTGGATTCTGGTCCTCATCCAAGTCCACCATGGTTTTAATGAAGTTCATTGATGGTGAGCCCATAAAGCCCGCTACGAACATATTGTTGGGTTTGGTATAGATCTCTTGTGGCGTACCTAGCTGCTGCAGTTCACCGTCTTTCATTACTGCGATGCGATCCGCAAGAGTCATAGCTTCGATCTGATCATGGGTTACATAAACAATTGTGGTATTCAGCTTCTGGTGCAGACGTTTAATCTGATGGCGCATTTCAACACGCAGCTTGGCATCCAAGTTGGAAAGCGGCTCATCAAACAGATACAGCTTAGGACGACGAGCTAGAGCACGTCCCATCGCGACACGTTGACGCTGACCACCAGAAAGCTGCGACGGTTTACGATCCAACAACTGTTCGATTTGCAGCATTTCCGCTACTCGGTTTACCTCTGCATCGATCTCTTGTTGCGGCATCTTACGAATCTTCAAACCGAAAGCGATATTGCCGCGTACCGTCATATTGGGATAAAGCGCGTAAGACTGGAATACCATCGCAATGTCGCGGTCTTTAGGTTCAACCTGAGCCACGTCAACACCATCAATCACGATTTCACCCGAACTAATATTTTCGAGCCCAGCAATGGTGTTCATTAGGGTGGACTTTCCACACCCCGAAGGGCCGACAAGTATCAAAAATTCCCCCGAATCGATACTGATGTCGATGCCCTTTAACGTTTCGTTGTCCGCGTTGCGATAGGTTTTACGGATCTGTTTTAAATCTAATGTTGCCATGGGTAATTATCCTTTTACTGATCCTGCCGTTAGGCCACGAACAAAATATTTTCCTGCGAAGACGTACACCAACAGCGTTGGCAAGGCGGCGATGATCGCGGCAGCCATGTCGACGTTATATTCTTTAACGCCAGTGCTGGTGTTGACTAGGTTGTTTAATGCTACGGTAATCGGCTGTGTCTCTGAGCCTGAGTACACTACCCCGAATAAGAAATCATTCCAGATTGCGGTGAACTGCCAGATCACTGTCACCATGATGATAGGTGTAGAGATTGGTAATAAGATCTTAAAGAAAATGGTAAAGAAGCCTGCGCCATCCAGTTTTGCCGCTTTGATCAATTCATCAGGAATCGAGATGTAGAAGTTACGGAAAAACAGAGTAGTAAACGCCATGCCGTAGATAACGTGCACAATCACCAAGCCAATAGTTGTGTTCGCCAAACCCATTTTTCCTAACATGGTTGCCATTGGAAGCAACACCACTTGGAATGGAATAAAGCAGCCAAACAACAACAAGCTAAAGAACAGGTTTGAACCTCTAAATTGCCATTTCGTCACGACATAACCATTGAATGCACCGAGCAATGTTGAGATCGCAACCGCAGGTATCACCATTTGGAATGAGTTCCAAAAGTAACCTTTGATGCCTTCACATTTCACGCCCGTACAAGCGGTGTCCCACGCTTTATACCAAGCATCAAACACCCACTCTTTCGGCAAGCTCATCAAGTTACCTGCCTTTATGTCTGGCAGAGTTTTGAATGACGTCAGAGCCATTACGAACAATGGCATCAAATACACCAAACAGAAGAAAAGCAGTGCTGAATAAATAAAGATTCGAGCAAAATTGATGTTATTCATCATGACTTTTTCTCCCTAAGTTCAGAGTAAAGATAAGGCACGAGAATCGCTAAGATACCAGCAAGCATCATCATGGCACTGGCAGCACCAAGGCCAATTTGTCCGCGAGTAAAAGAGTGTGCGTACATGAATAGCGCAGGAAGATCCGATGAATAACCGGGGCCACCCGCTGTCATTGCCGTCACAAGGTCGAAGCTCTTAATCGCAATGTGAGAAGTAATGATCACCGCACTGAAGACCACAGGGCGCAAACAAGGCAGAATGATTTTGAGATAGATGGTAGGTAAGCTTGCCCCATCAATTTGCGCCGCTTTGATGATTGAAGAATCGATGCCACGCAGACCTGCTAAGAACATCGCCATCACAAACCCTGAAGACTGCCAAAGTGCCGCGATAACCAAGGTATACACCGACATTTCGGAGTCGACTAGCCAGTCAAATTTGAAGTCAGTAAATCCCCAATCTTGCATCAGTTTTTCAATGCCAAGACCCGGATTAAGAATCCATTTCCACGCCGTACCCGTCACAATGAATGACAACGCCATTGGGTAGAGATAGATGGTACGAATCGCCCCTTCTTGACGGATATTCTGGTCAAGCAATACCGCTAAACCAACACCAAGCAAGATGGCAATCGCCATAAATAGAAAACCAAACACACCGAGGTTGGTGATTGAGGTAATCCAGCGATCGTTATCCATCAGCTTTTCATATTGGGTTAAACCAACGAAATTAAAGCTCGGCAGAAATCGAGAGTTGGTGAACGACAACGCTGCCGTCCAAAATATGTAGCCGTAGATACACACCACGGTCACTAACGCAGTCGGCGCCAGTACAATTTTAGGTAACCAATGTTGCAACCTGTCAGCAAAACTCGGTTTCGGTGCAGGCTGGCTCCTTGTGGGTTTTGGAGTCGACTCAGTCAAAACATGCTCCATAACTTATCCTTGTTGCACAATCGAGCCAATGGCTTACCTTTCGGCACCACATCAGCATCACGCATATCAGAATTGGGAGTGAAGAGCAGATAGGCTCCCTACGAGCCTACCCACCCTGGGGGTTCGATAAAGCAACACAGCCCGTCACTCACGTGCGTTGTGTGTCACTTATCAAGTTAGATTAGATAGCCGCTTTCACTGCTTTTGCTAACTTAGCTGCCGCTTGTTTAGGATCGGCATCTTTCTCGTTGAAGAAGTTGGTCACTACGTCATAGATAGCGCCTTGAGCATAGCTTGTTGTCGCTAGGCCATGAGCCATACTCGGAACAAGATCGCCCGATTCAGCACTCGCTTTGAAGGTAGCCATTGAATCCAACGCACATTGGTCGAATTTAGACATGTCCATATCTAGACGTACAGGGATAGAACCTTTGTTAAGGTTGAAGACTTCTTGGAAATCTTTGGTAAGAATGGTTTTCGCTAGGTCTTGCTGCGCTTTTTGGTTCTCTTGGTCGCTTAACTCAAAGAACGCAAAGCTATCGATATTGAAAGTAAATTGGCCGGCAGTACCTGGAGCTGGTGCACAGATGTAATCTTTACCCGGCACTTTGCCTGCCGCAGTAAATTCACCTTTCGCCCAGTCACCCATGATCTGCATCGCTGCTTCACCATTGATAACCATTGAGGTTGCTACATTCCAATCACGACCAGGAGAGTTGCTGTCGATGTAATCACGCATCTTTTTGAACTTGGTGAACACTTCCACCATTTTGTCGCCAGATAATACGTCCATATCAAGATCAACGAACGCTTTGTTGTAGTCTTCACTGCCTAGTACATCAAGTGCCACGGCTTCGAATACGGTCGCGTCTTGCCAAGGCTGACCACCGTGAGCTAATGGAATGAAGCCAGCCGCTTTAATCTTGTCTGCAGCAACAAAGAACTCATCTAATGTCGTTGGAACTGTCACACCCGATTTTTCTAAAACAACAGGGTTTGCCCAAAGCCAGTTAACACGGTGAACGTTGACAGGAACTGCCACATATTCACCATCCCACTTCATCACTTTAGTCACTACTTCTGGAAGTAGTTCATCCCATTGTTCTTGTTTAGCAGTCGCATCGAGAGACGTTAGAAAACCTAAACCACCCCACTCCTGAATATCATGACCTTTAATCTGCGCTGCAGAAGGTGGATTGCCCGATACTGCTCGCGTTTTCAAAACAGTCATCGCACTTTCACCGCCGCCACCAGCAACTGCGAAGTCTTTCCAAGTATGGCCTTGTTGTTCAATCATCTCTTTCAGTACGGCAGCGGATTTCGCTTCGCCACCGGCAGTCCACCAGTGGAGCACTTCCACTTCACCAGCTTGAGAAAATGTTGAGGCAGCAAGAAGAGATAGAGTAAGTAGGGTTTTATTGATTTTCATTATTATCTTCCATGTTTAGCGGACTCGACGTCCGGTTCATTAAAGAGTCTACTTATTCTGACTGGTAAGATTGAAACAAAAGGTAAGCCCAATGTAACAGGATTGTTACACTACACTTCTAAGCCTGTTGGGATATAGACTTTGACTTCCAAGCCACCTTGAGAGGAGTTGCGAATAATGAGATCTCCACCGTGTCCGTGCAGGATATTTCGGCAGATCCCGAGGCCAAGTCCGTGTCCTTGATCATCCGTTGCTAGCCTAAAATAGGGTTCAAAAACCATCTCTAACTTGTCTTCAGGAATGCCATTCCCACGGTCTTGAATAGTCACGACAACCCAAAGCTCATCACCACTAACTTCCACGACAGCTGATGAACCATACTTAACCGCGTTGTCAATTAAGTTGGTCAGTACACGCTTAATCGCCAGTGGTTTCGCGACCAGTGGCTCAATGACGACCGGCTCAAACTCAACTTTTGTCTGATACTGGTTATGAGATTCAATAACAGAAAGTACCATTTCGTTGAGGTCAATAATGGCATTATTCTCGTGTAGATCGGTGTCTCTCACCGCTTGCAAAGCACCTTTGACCATCATCTCGAGCTCATCGAGATCTTTATTGAATTTGTCTTTTTTTACTTCACTCTCCAACAACTCTGCACGCAATCTAAGGCGTGTTATTGGTGTCTTTAAGTCATGGGAGATCGCAGAAAAAAGGTGCTCTCGGTCGGCAACATAGCGACGAATCCGTTGCTGCATGCGATTAAAGGCTCGGGTTGCGGTGACCAGTTCAGTCGCCCCTTCTTCGTTTAGCGGAGGCTGCTGAATATCCATACTCATCTCATTGGCCGCCCTTGCTAACTTTTTCAGAGGACGCACTTGGCGACGAATCATTAAATAAGTCAACACCAGTAGAATAAGCGTTGAAGAGACTAAGAAGATCACCTGCTCTCTGCCAAGAATCGTATCGTCGAGTTTCACATATGGCGCTGGCAACAACGCAGCGATATATACCCATTCGTGGCTGGTTAATTCTATTTGAACCACCAGAATTGGCGGATTAAGAGGCTCTAACGTTAAAGTATGATGTGCCCACGATCGCGGGAGATCGCTTAAATAGATGTCATTTTTGAGCAAGCGAAGGTGTTCAGGTCGAGAAAAATCTACCCGAACTGATTCGACTTTATTGAGCTTGTTACTTAAAACACTTTCTATAGCTTCTATCGATGCGGTTTTTAAGCGGGTGTCAGGGATAGGCTCAACAATCAAAGCCTCTTTATTGAAAGAAACAAAGAAACGCGTACCGCCCATATTGCGGATTTGATCCAACACGATATGACGATATTTAACGGGTAGAGATTGGAAAAAAGTCACCGTTGAAGCAAACATGTTCGCCATGCTCGACGAAGCAGAACGAATCCCTTCCAGCTCTTTGTGTTTTGATTCGCTATACCATATAGACGTTGCGATGCCCTGAGCTATTACTACGGCTAACAGCGTCAACAATAAGGTTCTTGCGACTAACGAATTTGGTTTCAACCAACTCATCCAGTTCATACGAGATATTTCATCCAGAATACTTCATTGGAAATACTTTATTAGCGTTACTTGATTAACAGTAGGTCATACTTAGTGTTCATACTGAACCGGCACAGCAAGAATGTAGCCATTACCGCGCATGGTTTTGATGTAGTGAGGGTATTTACCACTGTCACCCAGTCGGCTTCTCAGGCGACTAAGCTGTACATCAATACCACGTTCAAAAGGCAGCGCTTCACGGCCTCTGGTAGCGAAAGAGATGGTGTCACGGTCGAGAACTTCGTTAGGGCGAGTTAAAAACAACATCAACAAAGAAAAGTCACTGCCCGATAAGTCCATCTCTTCTGAGCTTTCATTGTGATAGATTCGATGCGCGAGCGTATCGAGCGTCCAATCACCAAAAATAATCTGCTTTGGCAATGCATCACTTGGCTTGTCGTCCACCACTTGTACACGGCGTAATAGAGCTTTGATTCGAGCCATTAACTGACGAGGACTAAACGGCTTGGCGATGTAATCATCTGCACCAATTTCTAAGCCGATAATCTGATCGGTTTCATCCGATACCGCTGTCAGCATAATGATAGGCACATTGGATTGTTTTCGGACTCGCTGACACAAGGTAAAACCGTCGTCACCGGGGAGCATCACATCAAGCAGAATCAGGTCTGGATAACCATTGTTTTGCAGATGAGTTTCGAGTTCAACACCATCTCCCACCGAAGAAACATCGAAACCCGATTTTGTGAGGTACTCTTCCAGCAGCTCGCAGATTTCTTGATCATCATCCACCACGAGAATTCGAGTATTTGTTGGCATCGCCCAAACCTATTAAATTTACAACTTATTCACATAGTGTATAGGCTGGCCGATTATTTGATTATTGACATGTTTGTAAAGTTAGACGAACAAACAGATAAAGATCACATCTTAGTGACCTCTACCTGTACTTAGCGACTCAAAGAATCATAGGAGGTTAAGAGGAACAGCTGATTTCCATGGCTTTGCCCCACTCAGGCGGCAAGGCAGCAAGATGTTCGTAGTCAGGATGTTCCGCATAAGGGTCTGCCAGCACCACCATTAGTGCATCAATATCGCTGCTATCACCGCGCTCAGCTTTATCTATCGCAAGCTGGGCTAGGTAGTTTCTGAGGATGTATTTCGGGTTTACTTGTCGCATCTTTTCACAGCGATCGGCCACTGAACTCTCTTCCAATTCACAGCGTTGCAAGTAGTTATTCACCCATAGCTTTGCGGCCTCGCGGTCGATAACCAAATCAATCACGTCTTGCGGCGGCAATGTATCTAGGTTCGACAACGTTCTAAAGAATCTTGGGTAGTCGACTTTGTTTTGTGACATCAGTTCGAACAACGATTCAAACAAGCGACTGTCACCTTCGTGTTTCGAAAGCAATCCTAACTTACGGCGCATCAGCTGACTGAAATAACCGTTCATTTGTGGCTCGTACTGTTCTAACGCGGCCTCTAGATCTGCTTTATCCACCAGCGGCGAAAGCGAGTGAGCCAGTGCCGACAAATTCCATAATCCAATTCTAGGCTGCTGATTAAAGGCATAACGACCTTGATAGTCGGAGTGATTACAGATCAAGCGAGGGTCATATTCATCTAAGAAGGCGAACGGGCCATAATCGAAGGTTTGGCCGATGATCGACATGTTATCGGTGTTCATCACCCCATGAGCAAAACCATTCGCTTGCCACAGCGCGACCATTTCCGCAGTACGATCAACAATCTGATAAAACATAGCAGCGTAGGGTTTCTCTTCATCGAGGCATTCCGGGAAGTGCCATTCGATGACTTTATCGGCCAGTAATTTATGTTCTGCCAACTGATTGGTATAAAACAGATGTTCAAAGTGACCGAAACGGATGTGTGACTCAGCAGCACGCACCAGCAATGCGCCCCACTCTTGTTTCTCTCGATAAACGGGCGTGTCGCTAGTCATCATTGCCAATGCGCGAGTGGTTGGGATATTAAGCCCTGCCATCGCTTCACTACATAAGTACTCACGAACCGTTGAGCGAATAACCGCACGACCATCGCCCATACGTGAATAGGGGGTTTTACCTGCACCTTTAAGATGCAAGTCGAACGTTTCACCACTTTTTGCGACAACTTGAGCCAATAACAGCCCTCTTCCATCACCTAAATCCGGATTATAAGAACCAAACTGGTGGCCTGCGTATTTCATTGCTACAGGCGAAAACTGCTCAGGCTCAACATTGCCAGATAACGTCTCAAGCAATTCCTCTGAGGCACCTTCAAATAGCGGAAAGCCGAGTTCATTCGCAAGGTTATGGTTCCATGCGAGCCATTGGACATTGCTGAGCGGTGTAGGTTGAATTGGGGTATAGAACAGTCGAGGTAATGCAGTAAATCGATTGTTAAATGAAATAGAATCCCAGACAGACATGAGAGATACATTGTAGATAAAAGATAACTTAAGATTATCACAGTTTGATAACAACTTCAGATCAGGTTATGCAGTGAGTCTATTGAGATAAAGGGGTTAATGAGACAAAGAGATTATTCAGAGAAAAAGGTTACTGAGAGGAAGGTACAGCTAAGAAAAGGTTAAGTGGCTAGCCTGATGAGAAGAGCCACATTTACGAGTGTAAGAGTTCTAACTTTGAAGACTTTTTGAAAAGTATATTCATAATAAAACTGAAAATATAGAGCCATGAAGCTGACTACATTAGAGCAAGAATACCCAGAAGAGAAAGGGTAGAGAAAATCCAAGTACGACTGATTACGCCAAAATTACTGTGTTGAATCATTTCTTGATGCTGCATATATCTCTCCTGAGAATGTGATGGTGTAACACCAATATATCGACTTTATGCCGATATCAGCAAGCACATTAATATTAACCTTTTATTACAGCCTGAATAATTTTCTGTAACTATTCAGGCCTTTGATAAATTGAAAATTACGCTCGGCTTGTAGTAGAAAGCAGCGCCCCTGCACCGATAAAGACACCACCAGTCACAAGATTAAAAACCTTGGCTCTACCTTTAGCAAACAACCAATTTGATGATTTCGCACCTAGGTAGGCATAAACCAGTAACCAAGACAATTCCATCACAACGAAGGTCAAAGCGAACACCAAAAATTGAGGAAATAGCGCTATCGATGGGTCAATAAACTGAGGAAAAAGTGCGGTAAAAAACAGGATAGCTTTTGGGTTACTCGCACCAACAATAAAGCCACTGACATAATGCTGTGCAGCGCTTTCTTTAACAGGTTGAGAGCCTGCTTGTTGATTCGATAACTTGTCGTAATCTTGCTGACTCGATCGTAACGACTTCCAACCGAGATAAATAAGGTAAGCAGCCCCCGTCCACTTAATGATATTAAACACCACTTCAGACGAAGCAATAATTACCCCTAGCCCGGTAAACGATAAGGTTAGAATGCCAGTAATCGCAGTTAAGCTCCCCAAGGCGGTAAATATCGATAACTTAAAGCCAGATTGCACACCCTTAGTCATGCACAACAAAGAGCTTGGCCCTGGTGATGCCGTTAAGATCAACACCGCTAGCAAATAATAAATCCATGTATCAAAGGTCATCGCGAATTCTCCTTAACTCACTAAAACGACTAAATATTGAGCACCAATATGTGATAGCTATTCATATTAAGCAACTAAATATTGAGCACGTTCACTCTGTGTTGCTTACTTATCCATTAAATTTTGGCAATAAAAAACGCCATGCATTACTGCATGGCGTTTAAATTCAAACGTTTCAAATAGAACGTCTTATCAGGTTCTAACCTTAAGTTTCCAGCCTAATCTCTAAGCTAAATCCCTAAGCTAACGACTAATAGTAACCTAGTCTTTGTAGATAGAGAACTCATCCGCGCAAGCAACAAGCTGCTCACGAGTGATCATGAATACGCCATGACCACCGTTAGAGAATTCAATCCAAGTGAATGGAATCTCTGGGTACTGATCCATCATGTGAACCATTGAGTTGCCCACTTCACAGATAAGAATACCGTCGTCAGTTAGGTAGTCAGGTGCGTTAGCTAAGATACGACGAACCAATTTCAGACCGTCTGTACCCGCTGCTAGGCCAAGTTCTGGCTCGTGAGTAAACTCATCTGGCAGGCTGTTCATATCTTCTTCGTCCACGTAAGGTGGGTTAGATACGATCAGGTTGTATTTCTCTTTTGGCAAGTCACGGAAAAGATCTGAACGGATTGGGAACACTTGCTGCTCCATGCCGTGATCTTGGACGTTCTGCTCTGCAACTTGCAATGCATCTGTAGAGATATCAATCGCATCTACTTCTGCGTCAGGGAATGCATGAGCACAAGCAATAGCAATACAACCACTACCTGTACACATATCCATGATGCGAGTTGGCTCTTCAATTAACCAAGGTTGGAATTGAGCTTCGATCAGCTCACCAATTGGAGAGCGAGGCACAAGAACGCGCTCATCAACGAAGAACTCAAGGCCACAGAACCAAGCTTTATTGGTTAAGTAAGCCGTTGGTGTACGCTCATTGATACGCTTGATTACGCGCTCAACAATACGCAGACGTTCGCTACTTGTTAGACGAGAGTTCATCACATGCGAAGGAACATCAATCGGTAGATAAAGAGTAGGTAAAATTAGTTGTACCGCCTCATCCCACGCGTTATCAGTGCCGTGACCATAAAATAGGCCCGCTGCGTTAAAGCGACTAACAGTCCAACGAATCACATCTTGAAGCGTGTGTAGTTCTGATACCGCTTCTTCTACAAAAATCTTATCCAAAATTGTCTCCGAAAAGCGCTACAATACTGCTAATTACGTTTCTAATTAGAATTCATAACCTGATGAGCAAAAAAGACACCGACTTCGATGACGATTTCGCCCTGTTCAACGATGCAGTAAAGGGCGTTAAAAAGTTGCAACAGGATACCATAGTCCAGCAGCCAAAAAGAAATGCCAAGCAAAAAGAAATTACTCGAACGGCAAGACAAGCCAGTGATAGCGAGTTTTATTTCTCGGATGAGTTCATTCCGCATCTTAGCGAAGAAGGGCCGACACGTTATGCACGCGATGATGTCTCTAAATATGAGGTGAAGCGCTTACGTCGTGGTGTCTATGTACCGGATGTGTATCTTGATATGCACGGTATGACTCAACAAGAAGCCAAACGTGAACTTGGGGCTATGATTGCACACTGCGTGAAAGAGAGCGTAGCTTGTGCCTGTGTACAGCACGGCATTGGTAAACACATCCTTAAACAGAAAGTGCCTTTGTGGTTAGCGCAGCACCCAGATGTGATGGCTTTTCACCAAGCACCTTTAGAGTTCGGTGGCCATGGGGCGCTACTGGTTTTACTTGCTATCCCAGATAAATAGCCATCGACTTGCTCTTTATTCTAAAAAGTACGTCCAGCACCTTGTCGTTTGGTCGAAATAATCCGTTAGAAACAACAAAGGGCATCTCAATAATCATGAGGTGCCCTTAAATTTATCTTGAGGAAACGGGCTCAGCTATGGATTAATGTTCCAAAGCAACTCGCCTTTTTGTTTTTCAAGGTCGAATTCAATACACGCGAGCCCTGAGGTTGGGAACATAGGTGGCGCCATGCCCGTCGCAAATTCAGCCGTTAAATAGCCCACTAGAGGTAAATGAGAAACAAATAAAATGGTCTCTAGCTTTTCTACTTCAGCCATTGCTATGGTCAAATCAAACACATCGTCAGACATTCCGTAAGGCGTAATGTCATCACAGGTTTCTACTTTCTTTCCAGAAAACGCTTGAGAGATTTCTAACCACGTTTCTTGTGCCCTCAAGTAAGGGCTCACAAGCACTTTATCGAACTGGCTAAACCCTTGCTCATTTGCAGCTTGTGCTACCGCAAGAGACGCCATTTTACCGCGCTTCGTTAACGCACGTTCTGCATCCGAGTTAGCAAAATGTTCTGCTTCACCGTGGCGCATTATGAATATTTTCATGTTCAGTCCTGTCTACGTAACATTTCGAAAGTCGATATATCCCATATCAGCGATACGCTACTTAGCGTTTGGCTCTCAAACTAGAGAAACCGCAGTCTATATAAATAATTATATCAAGTCACTTGCTAAAGAGTTCGACTTTCTTAACAATCTTATTAAAAGAAAATAAATCACTGATAAAAATCGATAAAAGTGATTTAGAAGTCGCCAAAAAGCACTTCATATCCCAAAATATGATCGCGAGGTTTGCACCTTAAATCATCGCGTACATAATTTAAAAACCACCTTCTCTGGAGATGCATCTGTGCATTTAAGCCCTAATGATGAACATCAATACCGTTACGTAACATTGGATAACGGGTTGAGAGTACTGTTAGTTCACGATCAGAACGCTCAAAAAGCTGCAGCCGCACTCGCCGTTAATGTCGGGCATTTTGATGACCCTACAGACCGAGAGGGTTTAGCTCACTACTTAGAGCATATGCTATTTTTGGGAACTGAAAAGTATCCAAAGGTCGGAGAGTTCCAAAGTTTTATCAGCCAGCATGGTGGTAGCAACAACGCTTGGACAGGAACCGAACACACCTGCTTCTTTTTTGATGTTGAATTGAATGCCTTTGAAAATGCACTCGATCGCTTCAGCCAATTTTTTACCGCCCCCCTGTTCAACGAAGAAGCCTTAGACAAAGAACGCCAAGCCGTTGATTCAGAGTATAAAATGAAATTCAACGACGACTCGCGACGATTGTACCAAGTGACCAAAGAGTTGGTGAATAACAATCACCCATTCTCGAAGTTTTCTGTCGGTAATATCGATACGTTGGGTGACCGAAACGGCGAGACGATTCGACAAGAGATCTTAGCTTTCCACCAGCAGCAGTACTCTTCAGACTTAATGACACTGACGCTGTCTGGCAATCAATCACTGGACGAGATGCAAAGCTGGGTTGAAGAGCGTTTTAGCTCGATCACCAACCACAAACTACAAGGCAAGAAGGTTGAAGTACCGATTGTTGGCGAATTAAGCACGGGTGTACAAGTACACGTTAAACCGATCAAAGAAGTGCGCAAACTTATCTTAACCTTCCCAATGCCAAGCATGGATGAACACTACGGTATTAAACCATTATCGTTCTTTGCACACCTTATCGGTTACGAAGGCGAAGGCAGTTTGATGATGCAACTCAAAGAGAAAGGCTGGATTACTTCCCTCTCAGCAGGTGGCGGCGCAAGTGGCAGTAACTATCGTGATTTTACGGTCAGTTGCTCATTAACCATCGAAGGTTTAACCAAAACCGATAACATCATCCAAGCGGTGTTCCAGTACATTAAGTTGATTGAACAACAAGGTATTGAAGAGTGGCGTTACCTCGAAAAACGGGCTGTTTTGGAATCAGCCTTCCGCTTTCAAGAGCCCTCAAGACCACTTGATGTCGTCAGCCATCTCGTTATCAACATGCAGCATTACCAAGAGCAAGATGTAGTGTATGGCGATTACAAAATGTCGCATTTCGACGAAGAGTTACAACGTTCTCTGCTTCCTTACTTAACCGTCGACAACATGCGGGTCACCATTGTTGCTCAAGGGTTCGAATATGACAGAGAAGCGAAATGGTACTTTACGCCCTATTCGCTCACACCATTTAGCGCTGAGCAAGTTCAATGCTTTACATGCATTAACCCCGGCTGGCAGTTTGAGCTCCCAAGCAAAAACCCATTTATTTGCTACGACTTAGACCCTGCAGAGCTCGAAGGTGACGCTAAGCACCCACAACTGTTAGAAGAGCTGGACGGCTTTAAGTTATGGCACCTCCAAGACCATCAATTTCGAGTTCCAAAAGGTGTGGTGTATATCGCTATAGATAGCCCACACTCAGTTGCCACCCCGAGAAACATCGTTAAAACACGCTTGTGTGTAGAGATGTTCTTAGACTCGCTTGAAAAAGATACGTATCAAGCTGAGATTGCTGGCATGGGCTACAACATGTATACCCATCAAGGTGGTGTCACACTTACTCTATCTGGATTTAGCGAGAAACAGCCACAGCTGCTCAATATGATTCTTGAACGTTTCCAAGCACGCGACTTTAGTTCAACACGATTCGAAACGATTAAGCATCAATTGCTCAGAAACTGGAATAACGCATCGCAAGACCGTCCTATCTCGCAGCTATTCAATGCGATGACGGGAATCTTACAGCCAAATAACCCGCCCTATTCCGTCTTAATTGAAGCGCTGGAAACAATAGAAGTCGACGAGCTTTCTTCTTTTGTTCAAGCTATTTTGGCTGAACTGCATGTCGAAATG
Source organism: Vibrio tasmaniensis 1F-187 (assembly GCF_000272405.2). GTDB lineage: Bacteria > Pseudomonadota > Gammaproteobacteria > Enterobacterales > Vibrionaceae > Vibrio > Vibrio tasmaniensis_A. Next base: position 3,846 of record NZ_AJZM02000428.1, on the reverse strand, counting down.
TTTGTGTATGGTGACTGGAAAAAATCCGATGCGAACAAGATGGCTGAAACGCTAAAAGATGCCCTGCGTGTTCAAGACCAAGCTTACGAAGAGTCACTGCGCCCTTTAATCATGCTGGGTGATAACGGTAGTTTCCAACGCGAAGTGGTGTGTAATCAAGATGATTCAGCCATCGTGGTTTACTACCAATGTTCAGATATATCACCTACAAATATTGCACTGTATTCATTGGCCAACCACTTGATGTCAGCCACTTTCTTCCACGAGATTCGTACCAAGCAGCAGCTAGGCTATATGGTCGGCACTGGTAATATGCCATTGAACCGACACCCAGGTATTGTGTTGTATGTGCAATCGCCTAATGCAGCCCCAGCAGATCTGTTGGCTTCAATAGACGAGTTCCTCAATGCCTTTTACATGGTATTGCTAGAGCTTAACGACTATCAATGGCACAGCAGTAAACGCGGTCTTTGGAATCAAATTTCAACGCCAGATACCACCTTGCGTGGTCGCGCTCAACGCTTATGGGTTGCGATAGGCAATAAGGATTTGGAATTCAATCAGAGGGATCGTGTGTTAGAAGAGCTCAAAGGTCTGACTCGCTCAGACATGATGCGCTTTGTGGTTAGCCAACTAAAACCTCGTACAGCGAATCGTCTGATTATGCATGCGCACGGCAATGCTCATAATGAAGAAGAGAAGTTGTCGGCAGGTGTTGAGATTGGCTCAATTGATGAGTTTCAGTTGCGTCCTAAAGACTGTGAGCTTGGTTAGTCGTTCTTATTAAAAAGATCAGAAGGTTGATGTGAAAGCATCAACCTTTTTTATTGAATGCAGCACAAGAGCAGATCTCCTATTACGCTCCTTCGTCGCTTTAGGAGATGACGGTAGTTTTGATTGAGTTGTGTTTGACCACTTTCCTAATTAACACAATAGCTTACTTGTTACATCTCAATCGTCATTCCCGAGAAGGAGAAACGACTGAGTCGGGAATCTCCTTCTTTTGCATACTCCCATAAAAATGAAGCCCGCATCAATTGCTTGATACGGGCTTTATAATCAAAGTGCTAGAAAGTTACTAATAGAAAGAGTTACTTGTAGAAAGACTCATCCAACCCTGCACGTGTCAGTAGGCCATCACATGGCGCGAAACGATCACCGTACTTTTTGGCGAAATCGTTCATCATCTCTACCAGTGACTTAATACCGAGTTGATCCATATAACGGAACGGACCACCTAGGAATGGCGGGAAGCCGATACCGAAAATAGCACCAATATCGCCATCTCGCGGGCTACGGATAATGCCATCATCCAAACAACGAACCGCTTCGTTGAGCATAGGCAGTACACAGCGCATTGCGATATCGTTGTCGCTTAGCTTAGGTTCAGGTTGCAGCTTAAGCAGCTTGTAAACTGACTTATCGACTTCCTTCTTTTTACCTTTGTAAGTGTAGAAACCTTTGCCTGTCTTACGGCCTTTACGGTTGTCATTCAAAAGAATGTCGAACACATCAGGGCCTTGGAAACGTTCGCCTAATTCATTGACCAGAATCGGGATGATCTTCGCACCGATATCAACACCCACCTCGTCTAACAAAGTAATTGGGCCTACCGGGAAACCGAAATCCAACAATGTGCTGTCGAGCTTTTCAATCGGCTCATTTGCCAATAACAGATGCGCCGCTTCATTCATGTACGGAGCAAGGATACGGTTCACGTAGAAACCTGCCGTGTCTTTAACAACAATCGGCGTTTTACCTTGCTTCTTCGCTAATGCAACCACCGTCGAAATCGTCTCTTCTGACGTTGTTTCATGAGGAATAACTTCAACCAGTGGCATTTTTTCTGCTGGGCTGAAGTAGTGAAGACCGACTACGTTTTCTGGTCGCTGCGCCTTCTCTGCAATCTTATGGATTGGCAGTGAAGACGTGTTGGTCGCAAAGATAGTCTCTGACTTGGCATTGGCTTCAATGTCTGCAACCATTGATTGCTTAAGGTCGAGATCTTCAAATACCGCTTCAATCACCACATCCGTGTGGTTAAAACTCGTAAAGTCGATGCCACCAGACAGTTGTAACATCTTACTCTCAAGGCCAGCTCGGCTCAGAATACGACGTTTACGTTGCTTATCGAACAACTTGTAATTGTAGTTAAGTGCATTGAGCACACCTTCATTAGACACATCTTTAATACGAACCGGTACTTTCGCTTTAGCAACACTGACGTGGCTGATACCAGCGCCCATTAGACCGCCACCTAGCACACCAACACGCTTAACCGCTTTCGGTTCTGCGTCTGCGCCGTGTTCTTTTTTCATTTCAGTCGTTGCAAAGAAAATCGAACGAAGGGCTTTGGATTCTGCGGTCATCACCAATTCAGAGAAACGCTTCGCTTCGTACTGAAGACCTTTATCAAAGCCGTTCTCTAAGCCATAACGAATCACATCAAGAATCGCATCAGCGGCTGGGTAATTACCGCGTGTTTTCTGATTGGTCTTCTTTGAAGCCTGTTCAAAAATAACCTTGCGACCAAGACCCGTACGTGAAATTAGTTTTTCTTTGGCCGAAGCTTGGCTTTTAGACGCCAAGCGCTTACCTTTTTTCCCGCCTGAGTTCTTTTCAACAAAGCTCTTAGCCACTTCCAGCAAGATAGTTTCTGGCACACAAGCATCCACGACACCTAGCGATTTCGCTTTTTTAGCACGCAGTTGCTTACCCGTAAGAATAAGGTCAAGAGAAGGCAGTAAACCGATAAGACGAGGAAGACGTTGCGTACCACCAGATCCTGGTAACAGACCAAGTTGGACTTCTGGCAGACCTAAGCGAGTCTTATCTGAATCAGTACATACGCGGTAATCACACGATAGTGCCAGCTCTAAGCCACCACCTAAACATGGGCCGTGAATCGCTGCAACAACAGGATAAGGCAAATCAGAAAGTGCTTGGAACATCTCCTGCCCCTGACGAGCAAGAGATTGCGCTTCATCTGCTGTCTTGCAAGCATCAAGCATTCGTACGTCAGCGCCAGCAATAAAATTATCTGGCTTCAATGAATGAACGATTAAGCCTTTAACTCGGCTTTGCTTTTCCTTCAACTGCTCGAAGATTGCTTTCATTTCTTCGGCAAATGCCGCTTGTAGCGTGTTCATTTTTTCGTTTGGTACATCGATCGCAAGCCATGCAATATCTTGGTCATCGATAGTTAAAGAAAACGCGGTCGCCGGTTTTACGGCTTCATCATTTGAAACCGTCTTATCACTTTTAGATACAGTCACTGGCTTTGAACCCGTTTTTTTGACTGCTTTCTTTTCTTTTTTCACATCAAGAGTCGTAGACATTATTCCACCTCCAAGATCATTGCTGCACCTAAGCCACCAGCCGCACAAGCAGTATTCAATGCTAGGCCACCACCACGACGTTTAAGTTCACGCAGTGTCTGAGTCATCATACGCGCGCCAGTCGCTGCAAACGGGTGTCCGTAAGCAATTGAGCTACCCAGCACGTTGAACTTCTCCATATCAATCTCACCGATCGCTTTGTCACGGCCAAGATTCTTCTGAGCAAATTCATCGCTTGCGAACATTTTGACGTTAGCCAGAACTTGAGCTGCAAACGCTTCGTGCATCTCGATAAGTGTTAGGTCTGATAATTCTAGTCCTGTGTTCTTCAATACTTGAGAGGTCGCGTACGTCGGCCCCATCAGCATATCCGTTTCAACACCAATCGCTGAGAACGCGTAACCACGAATGTAACCAAGCACTTCTAAGCCTAGCTCTTTCGCTTTTCCTTCGCGCATCAACATCACTGCGGCACCGCCATCGGTAAGAGGCGTGGCATTGGCTGCCG
>NZ_AJZM02000427.1 GCF_000272405.2 Vibrio tasmaniensis 1F-187 | reverse complement strand
CCCGTGGGTTCATGGGGCGGATACTAGCAATCTTGCTAAATCGTTTTTGTCCAAGAGTTTCTTTGGTTGAATTTTTACCCTTGGCACTTTCTAGCTCGAAAGTGCCCCAATTATTGTTTTGAGTTAATACTCCTCGCGATTTTGCAGATCCTAACTTTGCATACAAGAACTAATGTGGTTCAAACCTCATATGTGCATAGCTATTCAGGGGGCTGATTTGTCGTAGCAACCTGCAAAGCTGCTCTAGGACAAAAAGCGTGTTGGGGCCATCGCTCTATGTTAGTATTATTTCTAATTTAACCTCTCTAATGCATTGATAAATTAAGAAAATACGGCGATGAAAAAGAACTCTGACTTGATCCACTATTCAAGAGCTGGTGATATTTTTCACTACAGATGGGCAGTAAAGCGATGTTTAGAGCTATTAGACTTCAATACTGACTTGCAACACATCACTATCGAGGGGTCACAAGAATGTGGCTTAGCTGGCGAATGTGTTGTTGATCTAGCTGAGTATCGTCAATCTTCAAAGGGTGACCGACGTGTAGAATATTTCCAGTTAAAGCATTCGACTGTGCGAGCTGACACCCCATTTACACTGTCTGAATTGAAAGAAACTATTGAAGGATTTGCAAAGCGTTATTCTGAATTAACAAGATCCATACAAATTTTAAAAAACGTAAAATTTACAGTTCTTACAAATCGCTTAATTTCACGAAACTTTAAGAAATACATTGAGAAAATAGCTAGTGGTGAAAATGCCCCTGATGGATTTACAAAAACACTTGAAGAATATACAAATTTCAAGGGGCAGAAGCTCAAGAAATTTTGCGAATGCTTGCAGTTGTGTGATTCCGAAGGCAATTACGATGAACAAAAATACGATATTCACAAAGAGCTAGCTAAGTTATCTGTTTCAAAAAATATCCTAGATAGAGAAAAGCTGTTAGTAGCCAAAGTTTGGGAAAAAATCGAGCCGGGTCAATCTAATGTCATTAAACGAGAAGATATGCTTGAAGCTTTTGATGTAATAAGTTTCGATGACTTTTTCCCAGCTCCGCCACTCTTTGAGCCAATCGACAATTACATCCCTAGAGATGAACAAACCTGTATCGTTGCGTCTATAAAGTCGGCTACAACACACACTATTATCACTGCAAATGGTGGTGTAGGTAAGTCAATTTTAAGTAGTAACCTCTTTACCGAATTCAATGAACCATCAATCGTAATAGCATATGATTGTTTTGGGAACGGAAGTTACCGTAGAACAAGCGCTAAACGGCATGAAGCCAAATACGCTCTTACTCAGGTGATCAACACGCTTGCAAAAGAAGGTTTATGCGATCAGATAATACCAACTAGAAACGAACCAGATGAGCACTGGATTAAGGCATTTTTGAACAGAATTAGAGAAGTTTGTACTACACTATCAGCGCAGGATGAAAGTGCTTTTTTAGTATTAATCTTTGATGCCGCAGACAATGCTGAAATGGCTGCTGAAGAACACGGGGGGACGTGTTTCGTCAGCCAACTTTTAAAAGAAGTGGTGCCTGACAATTGTAGATTGGTGTTTACGTGTAGACCAGAGAGATTAGATCTTCTCGACCCACCGTCTTCCATTAAACCAATCCAACTATCTCCGTTTTCAAACGATGAAACGCTTGTCAATTTACAAGCTAAGTATTCGGCTTCAACTATAGAACAAGCTACTGAGTTTAATCGCTTAACAGGCGGAAACCCGCGAGTGCAATCTAATGCACTATCATTAAAAATATCTTCGTTGAGCAACCTGTTGCTGTCTTTTGGTTCGAAAGTATTAACTGTTGAAGACTTAATAGAACGGCAATTAGAAGAGTCAATTTTTAGAATTAAGGATGAGTTTCCTAAAAACTATCGTGAGAGCATAGACAGTATCTGCATAGGGTTGGCTGTGTTGCCACCATTTGTGCCAATAGCAGTTTTAGCGAAGGCGGCTAATGTATCTACGGACTCAGTAAAAAGTTTTATAGCAGATTTAGGCCACCCGCTATGGCAAATTGATGACACCGTTCAATTTAGAGATGAACCAACTGAAAAGTGGTTTCAAGATAACTACTCTACAACTCCCGAAAAAATATATTCGTTTGTAAACGCGATTAAGCCACTTGCGACAGAATTTCCGTATGTTTCAGAGTCACTTCCTTTACTATTACTAAAAGCTGAGCAGTTAGACGAATTGGTGGAGCTAGCGTTATCTGAGAATTTCCTCCCTTCAATCAGTTCTTTTGATGATAATCAAGTGAAAGTGCAAAGATTACAGTACGCATTTAAAGCTGCTCTAAAGACCAACCGGTTATATGAAGCGGCAAAACTGGCGCTGACCGCTGGTGAAGAGATTGCTGGGAATGACCGCCAAATAGATATTTTAACAAATAATGTAGATCTTGCTTCTTTGTTTTTATCTCCTGGGCGCATACAAGAACTTGCTCATAGAAAAGAGTTAAGTGGTAGCTGGGATGGTTCAGAAACTGTATTCGCAGCATCTTTACTGTCGAGTGTATCCGGTTTGAAAGGTGAGGCCTATAGTTACTATAGATCTGCTGTACATTGGCTTCGCCGTTATTTTCAAAAACGTAACGAGGCAAAAGATGAGAAAGAAAGGTTTAATGAAAAACTAGAAGATATTGAAATCGTAGAATTAGCATTTGCACTATATCGAATTAAAGGCTGGAAAAAATGTGCTGACTTCTTACTCTCTTGGAGCCCATCTTCGTGTATATATAGGATTACTTCTAGATGTACGGAAAGGCTTATTGATGCAGGAGACTTTGAACATATAGAAAAGATGGCAAACTACGGTAAGCACAATCCTAGTTTCATTATCGCTATCACTTCAGAATTGATGAAAGTGGGGAAACCCTCTCCTAGAGCTTGCCTAACTCGTTGCCTAAATCAAATTATTAAGCCGAAATCTAAGTTAGATAAACCTTCTGAATCTTTTCACAACACCGGTTTTACAGCCGATGCATACTTATCATTTTTTGAAGCCTGTTTAATTCATGACTTGCCTATCGCGAATATTCGAAGGGGGGTTAATTATTACTTCAATTTCCCCATGTGCTATCGTGTTGCTGATGATCATCAATATGATGGTGTTAGGGAGAGCCTTCTACGCTACTTATCTATTCATGCAGCACTCAAAGGTGATTTTGATTTAAGCTTGGATAATTATATTCCTAGTAGCTGGAGTAGTAAGAATGATTTTTATGAAGCCAAGAGAGAGTTAGAGCGAGCTAAAGAGCAAGTTGGTAAGCTTTTACCTTGGTATATGGTAAGAGCTAAAGTTTTATCAGGTATAGACATAAACTTAAAAAAAGAGCATGAATCTGCAAACAATATATCTTCAAAAATAGGATACAGCTCTTATCGGGAATATGAACCAGTGCCTTTCGAAATTACAAAGGCAAAGTTTGAAAACATCCTGTTTTGTAACTCTGACTTCTTAGAAGAACAAGCTCTGTTCGTAAAAAATTACAACGACAATAAACTCAAAGTATCTTTTGTTGATGATTTCTATTTTCTTAGAGCTAGTTGTAGGAACGATAAGCTTCTTGAGCTAAGTGAGTCAATAGAAGAACATTGTTATTCCTCTTTAAGAAACTATGACTATGACGAATCTCCAGAGTCGCGTTCAGAGCACTTTATTAAATTATCAAGAGCAGTCCTTTGTGTCGGCAGAGATGATGCCGCGTCTTATTTTGATGAGGCGCTAAACAAAGCATTAGACTTTGGAGAAGAAGGTGTCATTCGTTGGGAGGCATTAACATCAATTGCTAAGCGCAGTTCACAAAGTGGGGTCAATAATCCAGCGCTTGCCCATCGCTATATGAGATGTGCAGAAATGATTGGTGATTCAGTTGCCAGAGAAAAATATTGGGATCGCAATGATGCTGTATCAACCTGTTTTCAACTTTCGTCAGAATCAACTTTCCCCATATTAAGTCGGTGGAAGGATAGAAACGTAGGTTGGCATGAAAGGCAAATATATGCTTTAGCGCATAATGCGGTAGACTCAGATCTTGCATCACCAGCTTCACTATGGTCATTGTCATCATTTTCTTGGGAATATGGACTTTTTGACTTTTTAAAGAAATGTCTTGCCAAAGACCATTCCAAGCATAACCAGCAACGAATGCTAGATGATTATGTTCGAGTTTTGAGAACACAAGGAATTGTCGGTGATAAGTGGATAGAGATACATAAATTAGCAACGCAATATAAGCTGGAGTGTATAACATACGATGAAGTTAAACGGCTCGCAGCGTCTTTAAAGCAAGATAGAGCTGACTCTTTACCTAGTGTAATGAAAAAAGAAGAAACTGAAGAATATCAGTGGGATAAGCTTTACGGACAATTTGACTTGTCAACTGACGCTGGCTTCAGAGATGCATTCCAGTGCTATGAAAACCAAGGTTACCCAAGGAAATCCGAACAGTTTTGGCGGGGATGCTATAAAAAGATTACTTCACGAAGATTACGTTCATTCCTAGATGTAATTAGTCAGTCAGAACAACTAGATTTTTATGATCTTCGGTGGGCATTTGAAAATATCCCTGATGCATGGAAAAACAAGGTCTCAGTAGAAAAGTTTTGGAATGATTCAGTTAAGTATATTGCATCTAGGTATCCCACTAGATTCACTACGATTTATGAAAGAGACTATATGTTGAATAGTTTCTTCTTAAATGAAGGTACTAATGTAGCCATAAAAGAAGGCGTTATTAAGGGATTATCAAACTCGGTCGATATAGAATCAGCTAGTGCCTTGTTTAGTTTTGCTCATTACAGTGCTAGTAATCTAAACATAGCAGAAGCCCAAGAATTAATAGACTTTGGCTTATCTAGGCTTGAGAGGCACATCGAAGAAGATTATGCCGATGGTAGTTGGAATGATTCTATACAAGTCCCCAAAAATCTCTCTCATGCTTTAGTTTGTTATATATATGTAAATCTCGGTTCACCTCAAGCTGAGGAACGGTGGAGAGCTGTGCATGCTGTTCGTAGATTATACAAACTTAATTGCCAGCCTGAAATCAACTTGCTTATAGAATGTTACAACGAAGGACTACCTAAATATTATGTTCCGACCAAGTATACGTTTTATAATTTACATGCCAAATTATATTTGCTCGTAGCATTAACTCGTTGTGCAAGCGAATGCACTAACTTATTGATAGATAATAAAAATTTGTTTTCTGAAATCGCTTTGAATAATGAGTGTGGAATATTGTTTAAATATTATGGAAAACAAATATGCTTATCGTTACAGCAATTTAGGCCAGATTGTTTCGACAGATCTACGTTTGAAAAGCTTCAAAAAGTTTGTGTGTCGCCACACTCTACAATTAACGAAAACAAATATCGCTATTGCGTGGATTCACCTTGGCATAAAAAAAATACATTAGGCGATCTCCAAGAAGTTTGGTTTGCTTATGACTTCGATAGAGACTGGTTTGAACCGTTAGGTCGTGTCTTTGGTATTCCAAGTGAGCAAGTCGAAGATCTTGCTAAAGATGTTTTATTTAACTGCTGGGAAATGAGCTTTGAATCTTCACACATACCAGATTCAAGAGCAGACCTTTGGAAAAATCGTAGAAATTGGCATGACATAGAGAGTTCACGTTCGAGTTATCCTAAAATTGACAACTACAGGTTTTATATATCATATCATTTGATGCTTGAAGTTGCCTCCAAATTACTGGAGGCCATGCCAGTAATTCAGGGGGAGGATGATGACGTTAATTGTTGGGATGCATGGCTTAACAAGCACTTAATTCTTAATAAGAACGGTATACTACTATCTGAGCTTAGGGATCCTATACCTATTTACAAACCGGATTGGTTAAATGAAAAATATGATGAAGAATGGCCATGGCAAATAGTTGAAACAGACTTTATTGATCAGCTTATTGCCAAAGACAAATCATCCACTTGGCTTAACGTTGAGGGCTGCTGGGATGAATATAAGGATGGTAGAAACGAGCATATATCGTTCTCTACTATTTTGGTTCCTAAAGAGCTAAGTCAGTCGCTTTTACATACAACTGCTAACTTCGATAGTCATATTGGTGAGTGTTATTTATACAACTTTTGCGATTCTGATTACGATTATCAAAACAATCAAAAGTTTCGTTGCAAGCAATGGCTGATCGCAGATGGTGAAATCAATGATATTGAACCGAAAGACCCATTCTCTGGAATAATATACGCTCAGCCCTATAAATTAAGCCAATGCGTGACTGAGGTAATCAATGTGACTTACAGTGAGGATGAAAAGAGCTGTACTTTATTATCAGACCACAGCATATGTCTTGAAAATAAATACTGGAGTAAGGATAAGCCCAACGATCCAGATTTTTACATAAGCTCTGGCAGCCCTGCCTCAGCATCTCTTAACTTTTTAAAACTTATCTGTGACCAACTGGATGTGGATATTGCTATACAAGTAAATATTCAGCGAACTTTCAAAGGATCATACAGAAATAGGAATAAAGATGATGAACTCGGATACATACCAAGATACAGCAAAACCTTCATCTTATCTGGAGACGGAAAACTTAGAGACACAAGAAAAAGTTATCAATTTAGGTAAAAAACTCATCTCTAGCTTTCAAGAAAACGACCTAGATTATATTACAGCTTGGATGATTAATTACCTATCTGAGCAGATTCTTTTAGCTGAGAACGGAGATGAGGAAGCGAAGAAGCAATGCTTTAATACTATAATACAGCTTTGGGAGAGCCGCTCAGTATTTCCTGACGGTACGAGACCATTTGAAAACTTCGAGCCTATATTTAAGGCTTTAGATTCGCTTAGCCCAGAAACCGTGATGCCCCGCTATTTTTCAAATAGTTATGATGGTCAGGAAAATGAGCAACTGGGAGGTTCAACGTCTTGGGTTGAGCTAGCTAAACACCTCGATTCAGCAGCAAGAACTTTAATCACTTTTATATTTGAACAAGCTGTCGAGCACGCAAAAAATGATAATACAAAAGATTGGCTACAACATGTATCAGGGGCTGTGGATTCAAATGAATACCAGTTTATAGCTAGATTTTCAGATGAGATTTCACCAGATAAAACAGAACAAAGAGTTCAGAATTTAAGCAATCGAATAGCTGAATTAGAAGCTTTTGAAAAGATAAGCAAGTCGATTAGACAAGGGCTTCAGGAAGAATTGAGAATCTTGGAAACGAGTCGTACTTAAAGAGTTAAGCCTGTGGATCTTTAGGGCTGCAGAGCAATGCTGAGACGATAGAGAAGCCTAAACACTCCGTTAATGATATCGCATTCGATCGAGCGTTGGTGACCAACAAAACCTCAGTATGTGATCTTGACGATGACAATATTCACAGATCAGCAATTAAGCTGGTGCTTGAGTAAGCGGAAATACTGGCAGTATGGTTGGTATATGTGCTTAAAGAGGCAAGGCATATAGCCTTGCTTTCTTTTTGCATAACCATTCGATAAAATTCTCAAACGCGCGTAGGTCACAATATATATTTTTATCTAAAGTAGCTAATTACAGCGAAAAGCTTAACTCATTTTTGTCCATTTCCTTCCAACTACAATCGTGATGACCAAATTAAAAAGGAGGTCATCATGGTAGTTTTCAACAAAACGAAACGAAGTGGCGTCAAAAAGCCTTTTCGGCTTGAGGAAATTTGGCGGATCAGAACCAGATTAGAAATTGAAAATAATTTGATGCAGCTTGCGTTGCTCAACTTAGCTATTGATAGCAAACTTAGAGCAAGTGATTTGCTCGTTCTCAGAGTTTGCGATGTATCTTCGCAAGATAGGATATTTAACCGCGTTAAGCATATCCAGCGCAAAACAGATATTGAAGTTCAATTTGAGATAACGACAAGAACTCAACAGAGTCTAATGAAATGGATTTTGATGGCTTCGCTACATGACAGCAATTTTATTTTCCCAAGCCAAAGGCGAAAGCAACAACCGATTAGCTATTCGTACTATCGATACTTAGTGAGGAGATGGGCTTCTAATCTGGGGTTGGATCCTAACTTGTATGGCACTCACTCGATGAGGCGAACAAAAGCGACGTTAGTCTACGCAAAAACGAAAAATATCCGAGCGGTGCAGCTACTACTTGGTCATACCAAGGTAGATAATACAATCCGCTATCTTGGGGTTGAATTAGAAGATGCATTGTTGCTTTCAGAAGGTACTGAGTGTTAATCGAAAAGGAACCTAAATACTTAGGTGTTTCAATTGCTATTACGCTGAAAGTTGTTACCCATTCACCGCTACACTTGATTATTTTCAATACGTTAAGTGCAAATACTACTAATCTGTCCAAGGTTTAGAGGACCTTGAACAGATTAGGTATACACGAGCTTAAATTAAACGTTGGAACGCGCGTTTTTCTTCTTTGATTTATAGGCTTTCATTGAAATTTTTAAAGCAAGCTGTTTTTGTTTAATTGAAATGAGTTGTCTAGTTACGACCTTATGGTGTAACTCTGTGATAAAGTTTTTTTCCCAAGGCGTAAGGCGGTCAAACCTCAATAAAATAGTGTCATTGAGTACATTGAACAACTCGTATTGGCTTTTATCCATTCGACTGCTAAGCATTCAATTAGAGCACTTAGCTAGAGAAATGACGTTAAGGCTTTCTACTTTCTCATTTTTTCCTAAGGTAATGATTCGATAAGAGATCCCACTCTCTAATAGTGGTCTTATTTCGATGTTGTCACAAAAACTAACGGCGACTTTTTCTACTAAGCGGTCCATATTCAAAGTTTTCTTTTTTACGAAAACAAGAGTGACACTATCGCCCTCTGACTGTGTATTTACGAGTGTGATTGAGCCTAACTCTTGTGGAAGTTGGCTTGAAATAACTGTCGCTCTATAATCGGCAAGCCCATTAGATTTTATTGGGCTTATCTGACAACCGTTAAGCATGACACTGACGAAGAGAATTACAGTTGTTCGTAGCATTATGCGCTCCTTCTTCCTTTCTTCTCCCTTTAGGAGCCTTAAAATATTTATGGATACAACGTGAAGACATAGAAGATAAGAGCGCACTGTAATCTAAACTGAATGTGACTTTTTCCCCTACAAATAGTGGTTTCTGTGAGGATTCAAGGACAAGATGATCACTGGTTGAAGACATGATCTTAATCCCATTCGGAGCCTTAAGCCCGCTGACACAAACATCTTGGCGGCCTAATGCTAGAATAGCTTGTGAGACCTCCCCTCTATCTTGAAGGTTTTCTTTTTCACCAAAAGCATTTAACCCCCGACTCCCCCAAGGCAAAGTCGGTTTAGTCTTGGATTCAATCACTTCAGCGGTCAAAGAAACCGCATCCGTATGTAAGCCTTTGATATTTTCGTGCTCTAAAGGCTCACAGCCTAAAAAAATGGCTTCTCCTATACGAAGGTTATTGACTCGAGTTAAGCCTGTTCTCTGAAGAGCCCAGTTAACTGAAGCAGAATTACCCCCTGAAATAATTTCTAGACTGACCCCAAATGTAGCTTCAATTCCATCGGCAAGCACAGAAAGAATACTCATATTTTGATCATCTGGAGCGACACCATACCGACAGGCTAAATTCGTACCAATTCCTTTTATCGTGATGTTTGGTAAAGAAATAATCTCTCGGATAAAATCAATCACGCGATTTGGCATCACACCTTCTCTGAGATCGCCAAGCTCAACCATAATAATGATACCGTGACAGCAATTTTGTTGTTCCGCTGCATGTGAAAGCCTCTGAATCACTTCAACTTCAGAGTTTAAACTCATATCACTGTATTTTATTACGCTCGCCACTTGACTGAGCATGGGTGTACGTATCAGCATTTTAGGGATAGCAATGCCAGATTCAGTCATCTTTTGAAGATTTTCGATTCTTGAATCGGCTAACATTGTTGCGCCAGCATCAATAAGAACTTGTGCGATGATAGGGTGGCCGAGGAAGGCTTTTGTTACAGGCGTAACGGATATATTTTTCAGTGAGAGCTGAGAAATCAGGAACTGAGCGTTATGATGAACTTTCCCACAATCGATGTCTAACCTAGGGTAGTTCACCCTTTTTCGGCCAGTTTACTTGCTATTATAGGAAAGGCTGACGTTACGATGTGCAGTAGATGTTCAACAGGCTGTGACAAGACATCAGTAACCGGTAAACCAAATTCGGTAGTGTAAGTGTCTATCGCACAACGTGTTTCATCCAACGACATATCTTCATGATTCAGTGTTAGTCCAATAACATTGGTATTAGAAAACGTTTCGATAAGATTGATTTCTGAGGTAATCGAAGGCATTGAGCAATCAGGAAAATCACTACGATATAAACGTTTAGGGGCATGTTGCAGTATCACACCCGTTGGACAACTGCCACGTAAGATAAAAGCGCTGGTTGAAAACGCAGGGTGACTCAAGGCTCCTTGCCCTTCAATAATAATCAGATCCGGATTTTCTTTTTCATAGGCCTGTACAATGACAGATTCCAACTCACCGGCACAAAATTGTGAAGGAACAGCATCGAGTGCAACGCAGTATTGTGCGCCCTGCATAATGCCTGTTTGACCAGTGGCAATCAGAACGACGTTAAGGCCTTTTTTAGTCAGTTCATTCGCCAATATTGTTGCTGTTGTTCGTTTTCCTAGCGCGCAATCCGTCCCCATTACAGCAATTCTCGGGCATTTAACGTTGTGTATTTTCCCGCTAAACGTTTTCAGTTCGCCTTTATTTTTGGGTTTGCGAGTATCGAATATTCGAACGTTATTCTTTAAGCTGGCTTCTAAAAATAGAGGATCATCGGTTAGGAATTCATGTAAGCCATTTACGATGTTCATTCCTAGTGACATGGCATTTAAAATGATGCTTTTATCTAAGTCAGATAAAAAGCCACTTGATGGCGCAATGCCAAAAATGAAGTAATCAGGAATGCTTTCTGCGTGAATGATAGCTTCTTCAGCATTAGCAAGGAGCGGTATTCCATTGGCTTTGTTATCAAGAACTTCACCAGCATCTAAGCCAGCAGACTCACTATCAATAACCGATAGAATACGATAGCTTAACGAATGTCTCACTAACCCATTAGCGGTTTTACCATCAATTTTACCAAAATTACCTTCGCAATATACAATCGCAGAAGGGATGACAGGTTTTACTTTTTGAGCAAGTGGTAACCAAGGTGCGAAATGGGGTACGTCGTTGTTGATTTCTACATTTTCAATTCTAGTGAGTTTGAAGATGTTTCTTAACTTTTGAGTTGAAATGGACATAATTAAAGCCTGCGGTGAGGCTTAGGAGGGCAACTAAGGAGTGCCGAGATGCGAGTTCGGAAAAGAAAAGAAGTCCCCACTAAGCGGTAGGGATAACAACCAAGGTAACACACTCACCAGACTTTTGTTGGTTATTATTAATACGCTTTCTAAGTCTATCACTTTCAGGCTTCACCCATACTAACGTGACTGATTAGAGATCTAAGACTCATTGTTCAACGTCGCCGTATCAACCTCTCAGCTTTAAGGTTTCAAGATACTTTTTCTAATATTAGTTAAGTGAATTAGAGTTTTGAGTTTAACGCGTTTTTGTCCAGAGGTGTGCTAAAGCCGATCACGGCAAGCACACATTTTCCCCATTCCTGTTTAGACCAAATACTCGTTTATATCTTGTGGATGCGAGCTTACCCTGCCTTGAACTTATGTAAGGAAAAATGCAAAATTTGACACTGTTCAGTCATAGCCTATTAGCCTGCTCAATGTTAATTATTACACTACCAGTATTTATACCCTGTAGTTACCCTAAGCACTCTCTTTGTAAAGTTATTTGGAATAACCATTAACCCCTTACTTTTCAGGCTGTTATATCTTAAAAGGAGGAGTGGCCCGTCTATCCCGTAGCGTTATGCTATATGATTAGATTTCTTAATGAACGTGACTAGTTGGTTAATACGTTTGTTTAGATCTAGCTTGGTTAAGTCTGCAAGGTAATTGTCGGTGTAGTGATTTGCTACTTTTACCTTACTAGCTGTAGGGTATGGTTTAGCTTTGTTCTTGGAAACGGTTTTATGTGTGAACTCAAGAAGGTTCTCCCACTTTCCTTTAGCACGTAGCTTAATCGCTGATTTAGGATGAACGGCTGTTACAGTATCTTCCAGCTTATCCTCATCTAAATAGTTCTCTACTTCACGGCCTTCTGTTACCCAAGCAAACCCTGGGCCCATGTTGAACTCATCTCGTAGGCGCTTCTTTGTATCATTGATTCTGCTTTGAGGTGCGGCTTTATCGCTGTCGATCATGATGACACTGCTACGATTCAATTTCCGCAGTGAGATAAGTTCTTTTTCATGATCTTCTAGTTCATCAGGATCGTACCCGCTGAGATGACTAGCTAAGCGGCCACCATAAAACATTATAGAGTAGTGTATCCCTTCAACTAGGCTATCATCCTTAGCTTTAAGCCAATAGTTTAAGTAGGTTCTATCTGATGGGCCTTCTACCCAAATCACGCAATTAGCTTGGAGAATGTCCGAGCCTTTGTAACCTAGGCTTGCGCAAAGTTCGGAACGCTCGCGCGTATTAGAAACAGTCGTGACTTTTGATACGCCGTCTTCCATCGATACATGGAAAATTTGAGCCTCAGTCGCATCAAGTAGGTGTGCAGAGTGTGTCGTAATAAAGTACTGATTGTTGGTATCAGTATTTAGGTAGTTGATGAGCTTACGCTGAAGGATTGGGTGCAAATGAAGTTCAGGTTCTTCTATACACACAACAGTATTTTCAAGGAGTGTCGCGGCAGCTGCCAAGATAACAACCTCATGAATACCAGTGCCCAGAGACTCTAATGGGAGAGTCTTGTCATCCATATGTACGATGATCATCGATCGATCATGGGGTATTTCTAGAGTAGCACTGTCATTCTCTAACACAGAACGCAAAAAGGTATTAATCTTAGCGAATTTTTTTTTGTCTTGTTGGTTTGTACCAATCGCTGGGCGTTCTAGCTTTTGAAGACGCTCAATAATACCTGAACCACTAAAGTCCGATTGGTTAGATAGCTGAGAGTCGGACAGGCCAATTTGACGAATTGCAGGTATGAATATGGGGCTAAAGTTTAGCTTGGGCTTTACCATTGCCATTGCATTTAAAACATCTGGAATATTCTGTTTATCAGTCTGGTAGTAGCTATTATTCAGAGAAATGTTGAGACTTCTCCAACTAAAACCTCTAGGGACAGCTAGGTTAATGGCATATTGTTTGTCTAGAGGTTCGTGAGTATGACTACTGCGATGGTCAAAATTGAACCAAGTATAAACATCTTCGCCTTGTCCAATATGCCCAAAAAGTTCTGTAGCAAAAAGCCACTCAAAGTGTGCTTCCTGCTCTTTGTAATCTGTTCGCTTTATAAGGCTTTTACTCAGCGCCTTTACAGTTTCCTTTGATGCTGCAATTGAAAACTTGAAGTTGCCAGAGCCCACTTGAGGAATATCAAGCTGATCGAACTTTGTCTCGTATTTTGTAAACAAGGTTTGGTGTTCACAGATAAGTCTCATCACATTCGACTTACCTGAGTTGTTAGCACCAATTAGAAAGTTGATCTTTTGAAGGGGGGCAATGACAGCTTTTTCTTCATTGCCGAAGCTGCGATAGCCAGAGAATGCAAAACCAGAAAGTATCACTCAATAAATTCCCATAATTCCGAAGGTTATTGCTGAGATGATACTATGGAACTTCCTAAATGCCATTCTATTCATACGTAATCAGGTGACTATAAGTATATATTGTCTTGAAATACTAGGCGGAGTATATATGACCCCTTATGATGTGCTTACGCAACTAAAGCCAGTGGTTTTGTAACCAATTCAGCACCTTAGTGTTAAACTTTGGTTTCATCGCAGTCGTAAATAGATAAGCTAATCTGGAAAAGCTACTGATTTATAAGGATATTTCAACCAATATTGACGCCATATTTCGGTGTGGTGGGTTAGGCCATTTTGCCACATAACTAGAGATGGACATGGTTTGGCTTTATGATACCTGACCTAATCCACACATCACTAAATTAGCAAAATCACTGACACGCTTTTGTCCAAAAGTTCGCGTGCCTACCTATAACCTGCATCATCAATACTGAACGCTAAGCCACCTTAAAGAATGATCATCCCATCTTGATAAGTCAGTGCTTGCGAAACATCTTGCCCAAGTAATACAGGACCATCAAGGTCGACGATTTCAGATTGAACCGCAATAGGCAGCGCCGCTCGCATCGCCAATGAGGTGCCTAGCATACAACCCGACATCAGAGTAAATCCTAGCCTTTGAGCTTCTTCAGCAAGTACCAATGCTTCGGTCAAACCGCCCGTTTTATCGAGCTTGATATTGACCATTTCATACTTGCCTAACAAAGATGAAAGTTGCGAAGTGGTATGACAGCTTTCATCCGCACACAGTGGGATCGGGTGATTGATATGTGCCAGTGACGCATCATGTTGTTGCGGCAAAGGTTGCTCGATCATCGCGATATCAAACTCAGTAAGTTGATTAAACAACTCTTCGAGATTCAACCCTGTCCACGCTTCATTAGCATCCAGTACAATCTGAACATCAGGTGCAGCTTCTCGCACAGCGCAAACACGCTTTACTACCTGCTCGCCATCAAGCTTCACTTTTAGAAGTTTCGCACCATTCACCACATAATCTCGCGCTTGTGTCGCCATCGCTTCTGGCGTACCAATCGAGACGGTCATTGCAGTCACAATTTGAGCAGGTAACTCAAACAAGCTATTTGGAAACACCTGTTCTTTCTGCTTAGCTTCGAAATCCCAAAGCGCACAATCAACCGCATTTCGCGCTGCCCCTCCAGTCAATAAAGACTGAAGATGATCTCTTAGCTCTGCGGGATCGGTAACGCCTCGTGCAAACATAGCTTCAAGTGCGCTAGACGCTTGTTGGATTTGCGCTAACACAGACTCCGATGACTCGCCGTATCGTGGGTAAGGCGTGCATTCGCCTTGAGCTTGTTTGCCACCATGTTCAATGTAAACACGAACAACGTGACACTCAGTTCGACTGCCACGAGAGATGCGAAAAGGCGTTTGCATCGCGATAGTAATAGGTTCTGCTGTAATCTTCATAATTTCACTCGGTTGATGTTCGCTTTAACAAATGGAAACGTAGAAATGATGACGTCGTTAAAGTGAATGTCGCAAATGATCAGTAATGTGTTGTACACCAAAACGCACTGGATCCGTCACGGGCACTTGATAGAGTGTGGTCCATTCTTGGCATAATGTCTCAGCGTCTTCAATGCTGAGTGCCGACGTGTTCAAGCAGATGCCAACCAATTTTACATCTGGATTCGTCAATCGCGCGGCTTGCAAGTTAGCTTCGATCGTCTGTTCAATCGTTGGTAATTGCGCATGAGGAAGGTTGCGAATATGTGGTCGCCCTACTTCGTGACATAGCACCAAAGCATCAGCTTGTGCGCCATGCAATAATCCCAAACTCACGCCTGCAAACGAAGGGTTGAACAAAGAACCCTGCCCTTCAATGATGTCCCACTCGTAGTCAGTAAAATCGGGGCTAATCGCTTCAACCGCGCCAGAAATGAAATCCGCCACCACCGCATCAATAGAAATGCCTTTGCCTTCAATCAAGATACCTGTCTGCCCTGTCGCTTTAAACTGAGCAGAGATTCCTGCTTGTTTAAGCGATTTTTCAATGGCCAACGCCGAGAACATTTTTCCTACTGAGCAATCGGTTCCGACCGTAAGAAGGCGCTTACCCTGACGAGGCTTACCGTTACCAACGTTTAGATCACCATCAAAATGGCGTACATCATGAAGCTTAGTCAATCCTCGCTGTTGCATGTCAGCAAGCGGTGAAAATTCACTCAGTCGTTGGTGCATGCCAGATGCAATCTCAAATCCCATTTCTGCAGCTTCCATTATGGTTGGCTGCCAAGAGTCAGGAATAACACCACCTGGGTTTGCTGTGCCAATCACTAGCGTTTTCGCGCCCTGTGCTTGCGCCTCTTGTAAGGTCATATCCGTTAAGCCAAGTGAAACGGTAACGTCTGTTAAACGAAGCTGACCTAGGCAAATTTCTGGTCGCCATTGATGAATACCGCGAGCTGTTTTTGCGGCAAGTGGGTCGGTAACATCCCCAAGAAAAAGAAGGTAAGGTTGAGCGATAGACATGAGTATTCCTAATTAATAAATCTTTGTATGGGTTTACTTTAATTAAGAACTTAGAAGCTGCCGAATACCAATTTATGACGAGCCTATAACCTTAAGTTATAGGGTGAGTGTGGCTCTTCAATGAAACGATAAATTGCTTAACGGAAATCGACTGAGGGGTGTGCTCTGCGCAAAGCATCGAGACCGAAAATTGGATATCTGGTTGAAGTGGCAACACACAAACCGCATCGTCATTTTGATACTGCTCTGCCGTCCACGGATCGACAATCGCAAACCCCGCTTGGTGCTTCACCAGTTCCGCCGCCGCGCTATATCCACGCACAGATATCGGATGGTGATAATGCTCATCTCGCGCAATAAGGCTTTGATGTAACAGGAGGCCTAATGGATCGCGGCTATCGAGCCCGATGATTGGCAACGGATAGTTGATCAGATCATCTAGCGTTAATTCTGCGGGCAGGTGATCAACCGTATTGGATGGAACCAGAACCTTGAGGGATTCAGTTAAGAGCGTTTCACTTAATATGGCAGGCGGTGTTTCGTCCCCAAACGCGATGGCAATATCAAGCTCATGCTTTAATAATCCAGCACAAAGTTCATCACGGTTTGCTGTTAGTAACTCAAAAGAGAGATCTTGTTCACGAGACATTTGGGCTATTACCGGAGTCAGCAATTTGGTCGCCAGTATCGGTGGTGCACCAATACGTAAATGCTGATGTCCTTGCTTCACTTTGTTGGTCAGAGATCGAAATTGACCCAGCTGTTGATAGACCTTTTCCGCTTCGGGCAGTAAGGTTCTCGCTTCGACCGTTGGCACCAACCGACCTTTGACACGCTCGAACAATCCAAACCCAAGTTGTTGCTCTGTATGCGCCAAAATACGAGTCACATTAGGTTGTGACACATGCAGGTTACGCGCAGCCCCAGATACGGTTCCGGTTTGCATAATGGCGTAAAAGACTTCCAACTGTCTTAAGTTCACATTGATGTCCTTATGGTTCGCGAAACAAATCTAGGGGTTGGCTTTTCTTGTATTAGCTAAGCTGTTTATCGGTTTAGCTGTCTATTTATCTACTTGGCTATTTAGCTATTTAGCTATTTGCGTGAGTTTATTTTAGTAACTCAGCTATCGTAGGTTGAAGCACCTCAGCCCAAGCTTGGTAAGCCTTCGCATTCAAGTGTAAGTCATCACACGAGTACTCATTCGACAAAAGCTTATTCGGTGACAATACTGAATTCACATCTAAGAACGCAATGCCTTGCAGAGAACAGTACTCGCTTATCTTGCTATTGAGTAGTTCAACCGACGAATTCAAACCTTGCAGTTTAGAGCCAACATAAAGCGTTGATTGCGCCAAGATTCGAATATCGTTTTCTTGCCACACCTCAAGCATATCAATGTAATTCTGGTAGATATGTTCGACATCATAACCCTGAGCCAAATCGTTTATCCCAGCCATAAAGCACACCAGCTTTGGCTTCACATTCAACGTGGTATCAATACGGCGCAACATGCCAGTTGTGGTGTCACCCGCTAAGCCACGGTTGACCATCGAAACATCGCGAAAGATATCCGCCCAAGGTGCCCATTCGGTGATCGAATCACCAAACATGACTAAGTCTGCATTTGGGGAAAAATGGCGGTGATTGTCCGATGTCATGATGTAACGACTCATACTGTGGCCTCGTTGCTGAATCTCAGACTGAAGAGCAACCGCTTTGAGAATATCACTGTCCGGTGTAGTGCTATCAAATTGAGCCAGCAACCCTTCGATGTGAGGCTTAAAAGGGCTAAGACGAGTGCTCAGTTGGTGGTATTCTTTAAGGGAAGATAACCTCTCTAGTAATGCATACAGAGAGCGGTTTTGACCAACTTCTTGGAATAACTGATAGAGATCGAGGACAGGGTGTTGCTGCAGCGCGGCAAGTAATTGCTTGTCTTCCATGGTGTTATCTAACCCTTCAATTATCTAATGATGAACCCAAGATAATATCCGATTGCTTTCGGGATAGATAACATTAGAAACAGAGAATGACTTATTCTCAACAAGGCTGGTACATACCGCATAAAAATATCTTCCTGTACAAATCTCGTTCCGACTCAAAAATCAGCACTTCATCATAATATGTATAAGAAATTAGCCACATATTGTGACCTCAGTCTCTCAGCCTACCGTCTACTCCTATTGCCACTATTTAACGGAGGATTTATAGAATATCAGGATGGTGAATAATAGGTTAAATCATAATAATAAGGACCTTTACGTGAAACTTTCTCTATCCAATACCGCGTTGGCCGTTACCGCCATCCTACTTGCAGGTTGCCAATCTGCACCTGAATCAGTTCAAGAACCAACAGCATACCAATGCCAAACGAATACCAATGCCGACGTGAATGACTTGAGGGTCTATCAAGTGATGGTCGAAAGCTTTGTCAGTGGCGATGACTCAATTGGTCATGGGACAGGCTATGGAACCAGTCACCATAACGGAGATATCCAAGGTATTATCGACTCACTTGATTACATTGAATCTCTTGGCATGAACGGCATTTGGCTAACCCCAATCTTTAATTCAGAGCCTATCGAAAACCAAGACCATTGGGCTGATAGACTGGATGCAACCGGTTATTTTGCCACCGATTATTTCAATATCGATCCGAGATTCGGCACGATGGAAGAAGCTAAAACCTTAGTTGAAGAAGCGCATGCTCGAGGGCTTTATGTCTTCTTTGATGGCGTATTTGGCCACCACAAAAAAAACGTAGTGCCGTCACCAAAAGGTAAGCTGCCCCAAGGAGAGGATAATCCAGTCTCATACCCTGAGAGCCTAGCCTTCTATCAAGAAGTTGCCGAGTATTGGATCAAAGAGCTCAAAATTGATGGTTGGCGCTTAGATCAAGCTTATCAAGTGCCAAAAGAAGCTTGGAGTCAAATCAGAGAAACGGTAGACACCGCTTCTTCTCAAGTCGAATACGTAAACAGCAAAGGTAAAACCGTGAACCCTCTGGGTTATATGGTCGCGGAAATTTGGGCAGGCGAGAACCGCATTATTGAAACAGGCTACGGTTCAAATGAAGCACCGGCCTTATGTTCTGCGTTTGATTTCCCGATGCGCTACCGCCTGACGGAAACCTTTGCTGTAAACGAAGCTGGCGTGGGGAACAAAGGTGGAGAGTGGCTTGCAGAAGGCATGTCTTTACATTCGTTATACCCAGACCACGCAAAGCCAAATTTAATGATCGGTAACCATGACCTTGTGCGCTTTGGTGACTTATTACAGCGCGGTGATATCGCTTCTCCACAAGACAAAGAGTATTGGCAGCGCTATAAAGCGGCATTTTCATTCCAAGCAGCTTATACCGGCCCAATAACCACCTACTATGGGGACGAAATAGGCGATCAGCTAGAAGGTTTTTCAGACAAAGTATGGACTGATGACTGTGCCATTAATGGTCTGTGTGATGATCACGTAGCCCGTACTAGCGGTAAAGTAGAAGGTGTCACAGCTCAACTCAATGCGCACGAAAAAGACTTAAAGCAATACGTGACAAACTTGATGAAACTGAGAGAAACGCACCCCGCTCTATCACAAGGTAAACGTACAAACCTGATGGCCAATGATGTAGCCTATGTCGATCACAAAGCCTATGAAGGCGATACTGTTGTCTACGCAGTGAACGTTACCAACAAAGAACAAACCATAAAACTAGCCAAAGAAAAAGTCGGCTCCATAGCTGATCTGAAGGATATTGAATCCAAGCAATCGATCTCAGCTATTGATGGCCACTACTCTATCGTTCTAAGCCCATTTGAAGCTCGTTTCTTGTCGATAACACAGCCAAGTGAAAAAGGGCCAATTGCGGTGATACTAGCAACAGGAAATGAAGTTGGACAAGGCTTCATGGCTCAATGTGACAATCCAACAATAAAAGCTGAAGGCCCTATTTCGAGCCCACTTTATGTGGTTGGCAATTTTGCTGATTCAGGTTGGAAACACGTGGGTCAACGAGAGTTTGAATATAAAGGTGACAACACTTACCAAGTCGTCACCACTGAAAAACCGGGCAGTTATCGCATGCAATATGCATCCAAGGCTTGGTCACCTCAGTTCACAGCGGATGGGCTTAACCTAAAGTTAGGACAGCTTAACTCGTTAATTAAAGGTGGTTACGGTCAAGATACCGCTATCACTATTCGTAATGCTGGGCAGTATGTATGGAGCTTACAATTCGATGATGCGGGGCAACCATTAAAAATTATGGCTTCAAAGTGTGCTGAATAGCCAAACCTAAGATCCGAGATCAACCAAGTAAAAACCCCTTATTCCTACGAATAAGGGGTTTTCTTTAATCTGCATTGGATATTAAGAGGCCAGACACGATTAAAACGATATCTACCCCTGCTTCACTTGCAGGTGATTACGGTTATCGCGGCTTTTCTTGATCAGCTCGTTGCTCTCGTCCATTTCATCTGACTTAGCAAGGCGATCATAAAGTAGCACATTCACTGTTGCTGCTAGATTCATGCAACCAACAGTTGGTACATAAACAACATGGTCAGCTCGGTCAGCGACATCTTGAGAAATAGAACCATCTTCAGGCCCAAAGATATAGATAGCGTTCTCTGGGTGTTTAAAACGTGGCAGTGGTGTTGCACCCTCAGCCAACTCCACACATACGATCTTAGTTTCTGAATTAAGGTTATCTAAAAACGACTCGACACCAGTAAGCGGGATAGTGCGCGTTGCACTCTTGGTATCGGTGTGAAATTTTGCAGCCTTGTCGTAGCGTTGCCCTGTGTATTTAACTTCGTCGACTTGGTAGCAACCCGCCGCACGCATAACCGCGCCAACGTTTGTCGGGCTCTTTGGGTTAGTTAAACCAATAGTCACATGGCTTTTGTTCATGAATATTTCTCACTTAACGAATAGACATAGCAGGGTGCTACAAAGCGTCGCATTCTACCAAAGCAGCGCCAAATTCAAAAGCATCGAAACGAACGGCTCTTTTTACAGATAAGTACTTAGTTGCACCACCTATCACTTCAAAACCTAACCGCCATCATATTTATCAAACAAAAAGGTTTTAGGATAACAATTCAACAACAAGTCCGTTTACATTTCGAAACCACATTAATAATGTGTTGAAAATTGCCTGAGACAATCACATAGGAAGTGCTAATGACCCTCACCATCAAAAACCGCCTTTATATTCTCTCTTTTATCCCTTTGCTACTAATGGCAATTGGGATGATGAGCGTGACGTATATGAAGAGCACTGAGCTAACCGCACAACAAGTAGAATCGACGCGTAGCAATATGATGGCGATGAAAGAAAAGGAACTCAAAGCGTACCTGCAAATGGCTCAGTCTTCGATATCTCCTTTCTTAGAAAAAGGTGCCACGCTTGAAGAAGCATTACCCACATTAAAAACTCTAGAATATGGTGAATCTGGTTATATTTTTGGCTACAGCTCTAAGGGTGTAAGAATCGTCATCGGACAAGGTACCGATGGCATTGGTAAAAATTACTACGACCTTCAAGACAAACAAGGCAATTACCTAATCCAAGACCTGATTAAGAACTCAAAAATTGGGGAATTCACCACTTACTACTTTCCTAAGCCAGGTCAGTCCATTGCGTTACCAAAACTCAGCTACTCAATCTTTATTCCACAATGGGATTTAATGCTCGGCACGGGTTTTTATACCGATGATATTGACGCAGTCATCAGTGACATGAAAGAGAGCTCGAATGCTGCGCTACAAAGCTCACTAACTGCCATTGCAATTTTCTGTGGCTTGATTGCCTTAGTGGTAGCGGTTTTCGCTGTTGCAGTGAACCGTACAATCATGCAACCACTCGAGCAATTTGACCGTTCAATCAGTGCCTTTGCAAGTGGTGAGGCCGACCTAACGGCTCGAATGGAAACCTTCAAAGCGCCTGAGTTCGCCAAACTCAGTGAGAACTTTAATGCCTTTGTTGCTAGCCTACAGACCATCATTCGTAGCGTGAGCGATGTGGGTCAGCAAGTTGTATCAGAAACGAGCAGCATGTCTTCTCGCGCAGCTCAGGTCGACGAAATAGCGACAGGTCAACGTGAAGAGACAGAACAAGTAGCAACGGCGATGACCGAGATGACGACAACAGCGCAAGAGATCTCAAGCAACGCAAGCCAAGCGGCTGACTCAGCTAAACTTGCAGAGAACAATGCAAAAGAAGCTCAGCAAATTGTCAACGCTGCTGCAGGTTCCGTAGCAGACCTTGCAAGTGAAGTATCAGAGGCAAACACTGTGGTATCTCGCCTTGAAGGAGATGTACAGAACATTTCATCTTCACTGACTGTCATTCAAGATATAGCGGAACAGACCAACCTATTAGCACTAAATGCCGCGATTGAAGCCGCGCGAGCTGGTGATCAAGGCCGAGGTTTTGCGGTAGTTGCGGATGAAGTTCGTAAGCTTGCAAGCCGCACACAAGAGAGCACGGGCGACATTCACAAAATGATCCAACAGCTAAAATCCGCTTCAGATGCCGCGGTGAAAGCAATGGATTCCAGCCAAAGCAGAAGTGCTCAAACGGTAGAAGAAGCGAACGCAGCAGCTGCAGCACTTGCTAAAATTCAAGATTCGATTGATACCATCATGGACATGAACTCACTGATTGCAACGGCGACTGAACAGCAGAATATTGTTGGCCAAGAGATATCTCAACGCATTGTTGTGATTTCAGACCAAAGTTCTCAATCGGCATCGCTAGCAAACCAAAACCGTACAGGTAGCCAAAACTTAAACAGCCGAGCAAACGAGTTGTACCACTTGGTTGATCGCTTCACGGTTTAATGCTTAGTGCTTAGTGCTTAGCAAGTAAAAGCTATAGAACATCAATAAAAATGGGCTTCAGAATCTTTGTTCTGAAGCCCATTTTCTTGTCCATAGTGTCTTGCCAGATAGAACTAGTCTAATTGCTCAGACAAGAAGTCGACTAACAAGCGAACCTTTGAAGACAAATTACGGTTCTGTGGGTAAAGCGCCCAAATCCCCTCTTTATCGTCTCGGTAGTCAGATAACACCTCAACCAATTCACCAGACTCAAGATCTTCACTCACGTAATATTCTGGTAGCTGCACTAAGCCAATACTCTGTTTCGCTGCGTCTTGTAAGGCTAAGCCACTGTTACATTTAATGCGTCCATTAACCCGAACTGAGCGAGGTCGCCCATTTTCTTTAAAACGCCAATGCTCAAAGCCGCCGACTAAACATTGATGATTGCTCAACTCAGAGAGCGTATGCGGTTCACCGTAACGTTCAATATATTCAGGACTGGCGCACACGTAGAGTTGGCGTTGAGACAGCTTCTTTGCCACAAGACTCGAATCTTCTAAGCGACCAAGACGAATAGCTACATCGACACCCGAATCAATAAGGTCGAGCTTTTGATTGGTCAACATCAGCTCAAGTTCGACTTGTGGGTGGAGCTTTAAGAACTGATGAAGTATCGGGGCGAGTTGACGCTCACCATAAGTCACAGGTGCCGTTACTTTCAGTAAACCTTTTGGCGTGGATTGCATCTGCGTGACGGCTAACTCAGCAATTTCTAAACCCTCGACCAACAACTTACATTGCTGATAATAGAGTTGCCCAGCCTCTGTTAGAGAAACCTTACGAGTCGTTCGATTGAGTAGTTTTACTGCGAGGCGTTCCTCGAGATTTGCCACTCTACGACTGATTTGAGCCACTGACGTAGCGAGTTTCTGTGCGGCACCAGTAAAGCTTTCGCGCTCTGCCACTGCAACAAACTCACTTACCCCTTCCCAATTGGCCATGCCTCTACCCTATTTTGAACTATGGTTACCCATACTGTGTATTGAAGATATAGATCAGTGTCACCTAGCTTAATATGCGCCATGCACATACAAAGGCCTTCATTGAAGCTAATATCGCATTCCCCACAAGGCTCCTATCGACCTAATCTACAAAGTTCGAACCGACCTTGTATTACAAATACTGTTATCAAAAAATACTCGCACCAAAAAAGAAAGCCCGCACTCATTGAGTACGGGCCTTATTATTGTCTATTACAGATGCGTGAGGGTTAAAACTAGAAACGATTAGCCACTCACTTTTGCCTGTTCAGTCTCAAAGATTACACTTCAAACTGAGAAACTAGGCTATCAAGTGCTTCACACTGTTCTGCTAGTGAGATGCATGCGTTCTCTGCATTGTTTGCCATCTCAACCATTTTCATGGTGCTTTCCGCGATACGTTGAACATTCTGGTTCACTTCCTCAGACACCTGAGACTGCTGAGAAGCCGCTGTTGCGATTTGCGTATTCATCTCATTCATCTTGCCGATTGAGTTACGAATCTCGCTCAATGATGAAGCTGCAGTGCCCGCTTGAACAATGGTTTTCTCGCCACTTGCCTTGCTTTCTGTCATCACGCCAACGGCATGTTTGGCGCCAACTTCTAAGCGTTCAATCATTGATTGGATTTCACCCGTACTGTCTTGAGTTTTGCTCGCAAGCGCACGGACTTCATCAGCAACTACCGCAAAACCACGACCTTGTTCACCAGCACGCGCTGCTTCAATCGCCGCATTTAATGCCAATAGATTGGTTTGCTCTGCAATGCCTTTGATCACGCCAAGAATAGAAGCAATGTTCTTCACATCAGTATCCAATTCCTGAACCACACCACCTGCATTCTCGATATCTTGCGCAAGGCGTTCAATTGAAGTTACGGTTAAGCCCAAAGTGCTGTCTGCTGATTCCACTTCATTGTTCGCAACGTTACTTGCGGTTGCCGCATCTAACGCGTTACCACTTACCGTTTCACTGGTCGCTTGCATTTCATGAACGGCAGCCGCGACTACTTCACTTTCTTTCTGTTGATTCGAAGAAAATTCAGCCACATTCTGCGTTATTGATTTGATGTTTTCCATCTCTGCACGTACGGCATTTGATGTCAGAATCACTTGTTCAACAGTGGTATGTATCTTACTAACAAACTTGTTAAACGCTGAACTTAAACGAGCAATCTCATCAGAACCTTCAACTTTCATTCGCTGAGCCAAGTTACCGTCACCCGATGCGATTTCATTCATCGCTTTCTCTACGCTCTGAATCGGCTGAACGATAAAACGGTTCGATAACCACATCGAAAACAAAGCCGCAAGTACCGCCACGGCCATACCTACTTCGATGATCAGCTTACTTTCTTCAATCGAGTCATTAGCTTGCTGGCGAAGCTCTTTTTGTTTTACTGCAATCAGCTCTCTAATATAGCCGAGTTGATCGTGAATGATCGAAAACTCAGCGTCTAATGCTGGCGAGTAATCTATGTTGTATTGAAGAGCATTGGCAGGATCTGCAAACATTGGTTCATGCAATGCTACCCACTTTTTCATCGCCTTTACCAGTTTCGCTAGCTCGTCTTGAGAAGATGAGTCTAAGACACCTGCGGTATATAGAGTTTGGACACTCTCAAAGCGTGGAACGGCTTTGTAAGCGTTGTCTTTGAATTCGAATTGTTGATATTCAATTGCCTTTTGATCTTTCGCAAGCAACAGGCCTTGGGCAGATGCAATGACTTGATAGATATCTCGGTACCCATCTTCTAGGTTGTCGAGAACCGGTTGAACCACATTATTGAGCTCATGGTTAATCGCTGCTTGCGCGTTAGATTTAATCACGTTAAGCACAGTAACAGTTGAGAAAACAATCACGATAACCATTAGAGGGATCGCAATTTTACTCTTAATAGAAAGGTTTTTGATATTCATAGAGGGTTTATAACCACACATTAAATAGGGACGCGCGCATAATATACAGTATCGATAAAAAAGCCAGCTATAGTTTTGTGAATCTCATCGCATATAAAACTAGACGATGAAAACGAGTGCTTCGCATTTAACCGGACGTCAACCCGAAAAAGTTAAAGTGGACAATATTGAATTTATTTACCTTAGACATGTTCTATTACTGGAGAAGTCATCGAAATAACACCATAATATAGGGCTCTAAAATAAGTAGGTAAGAACATGAAAATTTGTGGTGTTGAAATCAAAGGTAACGATGCAGTCATCTGTCTTCTATCTCTATCAGACGGTGTATTTAACATTCCTGATTGCCGAGTTTCTAAAGTTGCTATTAGTGACGCAAACGACACACAGAATATGAAAGATTTTCAATTTTCTTTTGCAAAGTTAATGGAAGATTACCAAGTAGAAAAAGTGGTAATTCGTCAACGCCAAACTAAAGGCAAATTTGCTGGCGGTGGCTTCGGCTTCAAACTAGAAGCAGCAATTCAGCTGATCGACGGCCTAGACGTAACCGTTGTATCTCCGAATGAAATCAAAGAAAGCCTTAAGCGCAACCCTCTTATGATGAAGTTCAAAGAAACAGGCCTTAAGCAGTACCAAGAAGCACCGTTTACCACGGCTTACGCTTGTTTAATGCAGCGCTAATCAATAGTCGCTAGCCAATATTGATACAGAAAGAGCCTGAATATTCAGGCTCTTTTTTGTTTCTAGCAATCTATTTCAAGTCGAGTTATACCAATCACAGTAAGTAAGT
>NZ_AJZM02000426.1 GCF_000272405.2 Vibrio tasmaniensis 1F-187 | reverse complement strand
CACGAAAGCTCACCAAAAAATGATGCCTCTAGTCCCTTGGCGGTCTTGAAGTTACGCTATCAAGTCAAAAAGTGTCGTGATGAGACGAAAAGAAAGTCTGATTTTGTTTCCAGAATTCAGCGTTTGAAAATGTTCAGTCGTCGTCAGTCGACAGAGCAACAGGCTGATATTGCAGCGTTAAAAGAGCAAGGGTTCGTTGACGCTATCAAGCAGCAGTTTCCGCTA
>NZ_AJZM02000425.1 GCF_000272405.2 Vibrio tasmaniensis 1F-187 | reverse complement strand
CAAAACTTCTGGTGCGGATCACTAATTTTGATAAACCCCAAGATAAAAATCAGTTGTTTAGAAGAATGGCTTACAGTGTTAAAAAGTCACTTCAATCTATTGATGGTGCCTACATATATAACATTAATGACTATGAAAAAAACGTTAGAACCCGTTCGGTAATCCAAGCTTTACATCACGATATAAAAAAGGGAGGGACTCAGTTCGAGCTTTTTTATCAACCCGTCGTTTATAGTATGAATACTTCTAAAGAGTACCTTTGGGAAATATTGCTTAGGTGGAAACGCACAGAGTTCGGAGGTCCTGGTGTATTTATGCCATTATTGGCAACGGAGCCGCACCTACATTACTCATTAACCATTATAATTTTTAAAAAAATAATTGAATACGCAAAAAACACTCAAGATACACTTCCTAATATCAGTGTTAACATTAGTCATGCAGATTTAAGTATCGTTGACTTTTATGATGATGTAATGGAATTAACCAAATTAGTTCCAGAGTTAAGAAGTAAGATAGTATTTGAAACAGTTGAATATAGTGAGGGTCTTTTACATAGTTATGCTAAAGAAAATATAATTGCTCTTAAAGGGGCAGGTTTTCGATTTGCTATTGATGATTTTGGATGTGGTTACTCCAATTTTAACCTTTTATCAGAAAAATATTTTGATTTTATTAAGCTAGATAAGTCGTTACTACAAAAATGTCAGGAAGATATTGTGGCCAATGAGAGGCTTTGTTGCGTAATTAAAT
>NZ_AJZM02000424.1:96-1706 GCF_000272405.2 Vibrio tasmaniensis 1F-187 | reverse complement strand
AAGCTCACCAAAAAATGATATCTCCTGTCGGGTCGTTGAACGTGCAGTTCGTTCGACCGTTTCAGCTACGGTTTCAAAAGGACTTATCTGGGTAAATTCCACTGACTTTAATTCGACTGTTCGAGCGGTCAAAGTGCATGAGATTTTACTTAAGGAGTTTGGTTATACCGATTCTTTGATCTTGGAGGAAAGCCAGAAAGGAAAAGGGGTGAGCATTAGCGTATGTGACCGAGTGACGACTGTGAAACAGATGCGAGAAGATTATGCCTACGCGAAAAAAGAAGAGAGAAACGTTGAAACGACCGCTAAGCATCAAGAAATAGCGAAAGACCTTCTGACTAGCTTGTATGGCCAATAACACGGACTGAGCGCCGCCCATCACGACTTTAAATATTAAAAGGGATCTATTATGTCTGTACTTGCTAACTACTCTAATCACAGCCTTTTCTCTGTAGAAGAAAAAGATATCTTGAACCATGCCGCGAGCATTTTAAAATCTAAGTTGTTTGTGTCAGAGCAGACGCCACTCAATTCCCCTGAATTGGTGAAGTCATTTTGTCAGACTTCACTCGCCTCCAATGAAAGCGAAGTGTTTGGGGTGATATTTCTTGATAGTCAGCATCGAGTTTTACGCACAAAAGAGATGTTTAATGGCACCATTGACGCCGCCTCCGTTTACCCGCGTGAAGTGGTCAAAGAGTCACTGGCCACAAATGCAAGCGCGGTCATTTTTTATCATAACCATCCCAGCGGTGATGCCACACCCAGTCAAGCCGATCGACGTATTACTCGACGACTGACCGACGCGCTAGCCTTGGTTGATATTCGAGTACTCGATCACTTCGTGGTGTCTTTTGAAGATGTGGTGTCGTTTGCGGAGCGTGGTTGGATATAGCCATTAGTTGGTGAAAAATGTTTCTCATTCACGCCTATTCTGGCGTGAATGACTTCGGTAACGTAATGCAGTAAACTAAAGACAACTAAATAAGGTTTCTATTATGTCTGAATCAAGCAAAGTCACATTAAGCGTTGAAGAGCTGATCAACCTAACCGCGCATGCTGCCACTCAAGAGCAGTTAAATGATACGCGTAAAGAACTCGATCAGAAGATCGAAGCGGTTCGTCATGACCTTTCAGATAAAATTGAAGCGGTTCGTAATGAGCTGAAATCTGATATTCAAGGGGTACGGAATGAGGTCCTGGGGGTTCGTAATGAAGTGAGTTCCCTTAAAAACCTCATTATTGTTACTGCCTTCGCTATGATTGCGACTGTAGCCGGTGCGGCGTTTTGGGTTGGTAGTCATATCAACGTTTAATGTTCAAATATGTTTTCTGAAATGCCTCTTATCCTAGAGGCATTTTTTTTACCTCGTGATTGCTGTGTACGCTTGGGTTTCTGCGCTAAAAGAGGTTGAGCCAAAGGCTCGACCGCAAGCGGTCGTCAAAACGGCTCTCAGTACCACAGTACGCCCATTTGCTCTATGTTTGATTATATTGCTTTGTCATGGTGTCGTTTTGTTGATTCTTGTCTTATAGGGCTTGATAGGCGGCTTTTTTATTATGACGGTTTAAAGCTGATTTGAAGCACAGTGTCATGGTAAGGGCTTCGA
>NZ_AJZM02000424.1:0-86 GCF_000272405.2 Vibrio tasmaniensis 1F-187 | reverse complement strand
GGCTTTTTTATTATGACGGTTTAAGGCTGATTTTAAGTGCTGCGTTGTGGTAACGGCTTGAGTTGGGCGTTACCCTTCGGGCAAGG
>NZ_AJZM02000423.1 GCF_000272405.2 Vibrio tasmaniensis 1F-187 | reverse complement strand
CGCAATAAAGGGTGATAGCCCCGTAATCGACATCTCATAATCAGTGAAAACGAGTAGGGCGGGACACGTGATATCCTGTCTGAATATGGGGGGACCATCCTCCAAGGCTAAATACTACTGACTGACCGATAGTGAACCAGTACCGTGAGGGAAAGGCGAAAAGAACCCCTGTGAGGGGAGTGAAATAGAACCTGAAACCGTGTACGTACAAGCAGTAGGAGCACCTTCGTGGTGTGACTGCGTACCTTTTGTATAATGGGTCAGCGACTTAATTTTAGTAGCAAGGTTAACCGTTTAGGGGAGCCGTAGGGAAACCGAGTCTTAACTGGGCGTACAGTTGCTAGGATTAGACCCGAAACCAGGTGATCTAGCCATGGGCAGGTTGAAGGTTGAGTAACATCAACTGGAGGACCGAACCGACTAATGTTTGAAAAATTAGCGGATGACTTGTGGCTAGGGGTGAAAGGCCAATCAAACCTGGAGATAGCTGGTTCTCCCCGAAAGCTATTTAGGTAGGCCTCGGACGAATACTACTGGGGGTAGAGCACTGTTAAGGCTAGGGGGTCATCCCGACTTACCAACCCTTTGCAAACTCCGAATACCAGTAAGTACTATCCGGGAGACACACGGCGGGTGCTAACGTCCGTCGTGGAGAGGGAAACAACCCAGACCGCCAGCTAAGGTCCCAAAGTATAGCTAAGTGGGAAACGATGTGGGAAGGCTCAGACAGCCAGGATGTTGGCTTAGAAGCAGCCATCATTTAAAGAAAGCGTAATAGCTCACTGGTCGAGTCGGCCTGCGCGGAAGATGTAACGGGGCTAAGCTATACACCGAAGCTGCGGCTACGTACCTTAGGGTATGTGGGGTAGGGGAGCGTTCTGTAAGCCGTTGAAGGTGGTCTGTAAGGGCTGCTGGAGGTATCAGAAGTGCGAATGCTGACATGAGTAACGATAAAGGGAGTGAAAAACTCCCTCGCCGGAAGACCAAGGGTTCCTGTCCAACGTTAATCGGGGCAGGGTAAGTCGACTCCTAAGGCGAGGCCGAAAGGCGTAGTCGATGGGAAACGGGTTAATATTCCCGACTTCTTACAATTGCGATGGGGGGACGGAGAAGGCTAGGTGGGCCTGGCGACGGTTGTCCAGGTTCAAGTACGTAGGCGGAAAGTTTAGGTAAATCCGGACTTTC
>NZ_AJZM02000422.1 GCF_000272405.2 Vibrio tasmaniensis 1F-187 | reverse complement strand
TCACTATTATTATTCTGACCGACTAGGAATTAAAATATTTGACGTCCCATTAGCAATCATGCCGACCTACTTCAGTTTGGGTTATGTCTCTTGGTTTATATCAACCATCCTTCTTAATCAGTTTGATAAACCGATACAAACGAAAAGTAAAGCAATCATCATCTCTCTTACTGCCTCATTTGTAATGGTTTCATGGGATGTCGTTATGGATCCTGTGAATTCGCTCATCAAATCGCTGTGGGTCTGGACCGATCCTGGTGTGTATTTTGGCGTTCCGTTAAGTAATTTCTTTGGGTGGTTTTTATGCGTATTTACCTTTTATTTGCCTTTCGCATTATGGTGCTACAACGATAAAGTACATTTGAAGCAGATCCCGCCCCATGGTTACTTATACCTGCCCTCAATCATTTACGTTACCATCATGTCAAAATACATCCTTTGCTTCTTGTTCAAAGACAACCTTGATGTCGCCACTTTGCATGGCGAAATTTTTAGCTCAAAAGACATTTATGGAAGTGTGATGCTTATTGGTATCTTTACTATGCTGCCAATCGGTATCCAATCTATCTATAAGATCTACCGACACCGCAGTCACTCGCTCTGAGCGACAAGAGTTCTTTAGTTCACACAATACGGTACTCACATTGTTTACACGCGCTAGCGTTGTATCACAACAAAAGTTTCGTATTACGATAACAAGCATGCTAGGCCACTCTCAGCACCTGCTATTCATAGCATTCAGATCAAGTTAAGGAAATACAAATGCAGAAAATTGAACAGCTTCCAATGCCTCCTAAATCGGGTTTTTTGGGGCATGTGAGTTATTTGAAGAAACCCAATGTTCATCAACAGATGCTGTCTTGGGTGAATGAATATGGTGCTTATTTTCGTTTGAAACTGGGAATGAAGGATGTAATGGTTCTCTCTGAACCCTCTCAGATTAAGGCGATTTTAAAATCGAGGCCAGATGACTTTCGCCGTTTGAAAAGCATTGAAAGTGTGTTTGAAGAAGCAGGGCTTAACGGTATTTTTTCTGCAGAAGGTGATCGTTGGAAACATCAGAGAAAGTTGACTGAACCTATGTTCCAGCCTAGCCACCTTAAACATTTTTACCCTAAGTTAAGTGTGATTACCGAACGTTTAAGAAAGCACTTTGAAAAGTTATCAGAATCAGAAACTGTCGTTGATTTAGTTAGCGAATTCAAAAAATACACAGTAGATGTCACATCATTGTTGGCTTTTGGTGAAGACTTTAATTCGATTGAGCAATCAGACACTCCTCTCGGAGAAAGTTTGCGACATGTCTTTCCTGTGATTAGCCAGCGCTCTAAGTCTCCTATTCCTTTATGGCGATTTTTCAAAACCAAGAAAGATACTCAGTTCGATGCAAGTTTAGAAGAGATCGGTCATTTTGTATCGACTTGTATTGATAAGCAGCGCACGCGTTTGGCTGAGTGTCCTGAACTTAGAGAGTCGCCAGAAAATATGCTTCAAATAATGCTGCTGGAACAAGAATTGGATACATCACTGACTGATCGAGATATTCTAGCGAACGCCATTACTCTGTTATTAGCAGGGGAAGATACCACAGCAAACACTCTTGCTTGGATGGCGTTTCTTGTGAGTGGAAACCAAGGTAGCGAGCAAGCTTTACAAAGTGAACTGGCTGATCTGGGAGAAGCTTCTGTATTAGAGTGGCCGATCCCTCGGGTTCCCTACATGACAGCAATTATGTATGAAGCGATGCGCCTTAAACCTGTGGCTCCTCAGCTTTACCTAGAGCCGACAAAAGATACTTATCTTGGTGATTTTGAAATAAAAAAAGGCACGCCTGTTTTCGTAATACTGCATGCTAACGGTTTTGATCCCGATTTGTTTGAAGATCCAATGTCGTTCGATCCTAATCGTTGGATAAATAAAAAAGGGGCGTCATTTTCGAACCTTCAACCATTTGGCGGGGGGGCAAGGCTTTGTCCGGGTCGTTCACTCGCTATTATGGAAATAAAATTGGCGTTTCATTCTTTATTTAATGAATTTACGTTAGAGCCTCAGCAAGCTCCTGAAGATGTGTTCGAACAGTTCGCGTTCACCATGTCGCCTGTTGGATTTAAAGTCAAAATTAAAAAAGTTGCTGATGCTGACAAGAGGAATATCAAGCTTTAACCGGGCAAGAAGGACAACATATGGATGACCTAAAGCTGGAATTAAAGTGTACCTTTATCCAAAGTAAGTGGCTTGGTGAAGAAGATAGACGGAATTTGAGACGTGCTTTTAAATATCTTCAATTAGAAGAAGACTTTTGTTCTTTAATCGATAATTATCCCGCAAACGATCTTGTTATGGAACTCAAATCTCTTCTTCTGAAGTGAGGTTGGCATTGCCCTCTCCTAGGGGGTTT
>NZ_AJZM02000421.1 GCF_000272405.2 Vibrio tasmaniensis 1F-187 | reverse complement strand
GAAACTGAGCCTGAAAGTGACGGGTGCAACCGGCGTCACGGGTACGGGTACGGGTGAGCTAACCATCAAAGATGACGGCACAGTCCCGGTTGACCCAACCGATCCTACTCCGCCAGTGAATCCAGATGACCGCCCATCGGTGAGCATCGAAGACAGCAAGAGCATCAACGAAGGCTCAACCGCGAGTTTCGATGTAAGCTTAAGTAAAGCTGCGTCAGTTGACGTGAGCGTTACGCTAGAAACCCTTTACGGCACGGCGAACGCGGACGACATCACCAGCGTCGTTGTGAAA
>NZ_AJZM02000420.1 GCF_000272405.2 Vibrio tasmaniensis 1F-187 | reverse complement strand
AGCCGAAGCGCTTAAGTTAGCAGACAAAGTCGGTGTCGCTGCTGCCGCACGACAGTTATCGTTATATGAATCTCAAATCTATGGATGGCGTAAAGCCGTCAAAAAGAACGCGAAAATCAGCGATAGAGAAAAAGAACTCGCAACTGAAAATGCCAAACTCAAACGATTATTGGCTGAGCAAGCTGAAGAGTTAAATATCGTAAAAAAGGCAGCCACCTACTTCGCAAAAAATCTAGGGATTGCTATGAGTTTATACTCGAT
>NZ_AJZM02000419.1 GCF_000272405.2 Vibrio tasmaniensis 1F-187 | reverse complement strand
CGAGTCATATGACTCGCCATTTTTCTGTAAGATAACATTAAGTTGTAAGTCTCAATGTTCGATATTCAACCGTTGTTTTTCATATCAAATTTGGACTTAAATATCATGAAAAACAAGATCATAAATATAAAATCATTTACGCCATAAATTGTGTAAAACACGCCAGCCATCGTATCCGCTTCATATACTGGTGATAGCGTATTATTGGAAAGCCAATTCACCCAAACAACCACATAAACCAACTTTTCAATAAAGAAAGCACCAGCAAGATATTTGATGTTCGCATTGATTGTTGCAGCCCCAAGGTACGCTAGACCCCAAACGACGATCATAATCAGTCCAAAGTTGGACATTACTACGGGATCGGCTTCGTTAATGGCACTATTCGTAAAAAAGCGTGAAAACAGTAAAACAGCACCAACATTCATCGCTCCTGCTGCCA
Organism: Vibrio tasmaniensis 1F-187; assembly: GCF_000272405.2. Classification (GTDB taxonomy): domain Bacteria; phylum Pseudomonadota; class Gammaproteobacteria; order Enterobacterales; family Vibrionaceae; genus Vibrio; species Vibrio tasmaniensis_A. The sequence goes on along the minus strand of NZ_AJZM02000419.1, from coordinate 38,652 downwards.
ATAGAATGCTTTTTACTTTTGTCTGATTCATTGCAAACCCCTCATTTAAATAATTAAAACATCAATCACTTATAATCTTTATCATTTGTGACGAAGTCATTCTTTCTACTGACTGAAAATGTTCTAAATGAATAAGCTTAGCCAGTGCCACTGTGCTATACGTTTTGGCCTGCAACCCAACCAGACGACCACGTCCATTGGAAGTTATAGCCCCCTAACCAACCCGTTACGTCCATTACTTCACCGATAAAGTAGAGGCCAGACACACTCTTACACTCCATGGTTTTCGAAGATAGGTGATCAGTATCCACTCCGCCTAGAGTCACTTCGGCAGTTCGATAACCTTCCGTGCCATTGGGTGCAATTTTCCAGTTCTCTAGGTGCTCAACGATGCCACTAAGCTGCTTTTCGTTGAACTGTTTAAGCGGCTTGTCTTCAAGCTCTTTACGATCAATCAGCACTTCCACAAAACGCTTTGGTAGTGCTTTCGCCAAGGTATTTTTCAGGCTCTGATTTGGGTGTTTCTCGCGAGAATTTTCAAGCAGTTCAGCAACGTCCACTTCAGGTACTAGGTTGATAGAAACCGACTGACCCGCTTTCCAGAATGAAGAGATTTGCAGTACCGAAGGACCAGATAAGCCGCGGTGCGTAAACAGCAACGCTTCTTTAAATAAAGTGCCGTCTTGCGCTGTGATCTCAGCAGGAATTGCGATACCAGAAAGCTCAGCGAAAGCTTCTTTGTCTTCTTTATGCAGAGTGAATGGCACTAAACCTGCAATAGTTGGCATTACAGACAAACCAAACTGCTCTGCAATCTTATAGCCAAATGGCGTTGCGCCTAGCTTAGGCATAGACAAACCGCCTGTCGCTACAACGAGTGAGTCACACTCAACTTCGTCGGTATTGAGGTGCACCTTGAAGCCAGCGTCTGTTTTTTCGATGGAGTGAACATCACAACGGTAGCGTTGTTCGACTTTCGCTTGCTTACACTCGTCAAGCAGCATGCTCACGATGTCTTTTGCTGTGTGGTCATTCACACAGAACAACTGACCGTGATCGCGCTCTTCGAACTCAATGCCGTACTTGCTCACCATCGAGATAAAATCCCAGTTGGTGTATTGAGATAAAGCTGACTTCACGAAGTGAGGGTTGTTACACAGGAAATTGTTGGCTGAAACATCATAGTTAGTAAAGTTACAACGACCGCCACCTGAGATTAAAATTTTTCTGCCCGGTTTCTTTGCATGATCAACCACCAGCACTCGTCGGCCGCGTTTGCCCGCTTCCGCAGCGCACATTAAGCCCGCGGCGCCCGCACCAATTACGATTACATCAAATTTTTCACTCATGTGGTTCTGCTTTTCTTCACTTGTGCAGCCCGAGTACGCCCTGTTCTCGAAATGCCATCAATAAAAAAGGATGTGCATAAACAGCACATCCTTACTAATTGCTCGCTATTTTAGCGGCAATTTTAAACTTTGCAATTGATGTTCAATTGTACGATTTGCAGACAGCAGCAAGCCACTGTTTGGCTTGGCGAACCAACAACCGAAGCTTTACACCAAAAATCTAAGCTCTACTTCAATCGTAGTAAATGGCTTAGACGATGAAAGAAGACAGCAACGTTACACCTAACAGAGCAGAAGAGAGTATGAATAACTGCCTTACACGATCGCACTTCGACGTAAAAACTTCGTCGTGATGGTGGTGATACTCTTTGCTTTTGATGTAACTAAACAGACGAACCTGTTTGGTCATATTGCCATGGGTTGTGAAAAAACCGCCTCCATCTACTTGTTGATATAGTAGAGGGTGTGCTTCTCGCATAATATAAATGAGTGTTCTTAGCGCAGTAAAATAACGCGCCCAGTTCACACAAGTCACAACCATTAGTGCAAATAGAATAGTGTCGCCGCTGATCATCCTTTCCTCCTTACATCTTCATAAGAAAACTCAAAAGAAAAAGATAATCAGTGTCTTTCTCGTACTACCTAAACGGCAGGAGCTTCCATAATTGAAGATGAACCATCTTTTGCCAATTGCGCTAGGTCTTTATCAATAAAGAACAATGCTTTACCGTCTTCACCAACAAGCTCTAGCTTATCCAATACACCTTTAAACAACTTCTCTTCTTCGTGTTGCTCTGCAACGTACCATTGCAGGAAGTTAAAGGTTGAGTAATCTTGTGTGCTGAAAGCAACGTGAGCCAGTTTGTTGATCTTTTGAGTAATCATTTGCTCATGTTCGTAAGTTTCACGGAACACAGCCCCAAGGCTATCAAATTCATGTTTTGGCGCTTCAATCGCACCTAAAATTGGCATTGCACCTGTCTCACTTACGTAAGTAAAAAGACGCTGCATGTGTTCCATTTCTTCTACTGCATGAACACGCAGAAACTCTGCTGCACCTTCAAATCCTTTGTCTTCACACCAAGCACTCATTTGTAAGTATAGGTTGGATGAGAAAAATTCTAGATTAATTTGATCGTTCAGTTGCTCTACCATAGTTTTTGATAGCATTTAAGACTCCTAATTACATCTTCAGTTTTCTCTACTATATCACTATTTTATGAATATCTCGCAGGCCATTAGTTAACCAATATTTCGAGCAAACATTACGCAAGACAGTGGATATGAGATCACTTCAGCAAAAAAAGGGATTGCATAGTGCTAGTCTTTAGTTAGGCAATGAATAGAAGAGGTAGCGATATGAGTTACAAACATATTTTGGTCGCAGTCGATTTATCAGATGACAGCAAATTACTTGTGGATAAAGCGGTAGCATTGGCTAAGCCATTGGAAGCCAAAGTCTCTTTTATCCATATCGATATTAATTATGCAGAGCTCTATACCGGCCTTATTGATATCAACATGGCAGAAACCCAGCACAACGCGATGGAAGCATCTCGAGTTCAGCTACAAAATTTTGCAGAACACGCTCAATACCCGATTACCCACACCTTAGTGGGCAGCGGCGACCTGAGTCATGAACTGTGTGACACCATCAATGAATTCAATGTTGATTTAGTGGTTTGTGGGCACCATCAAGACTTCTGGAGCAAATTGCTCTCTTCAACACGACAACTGATCAATGCCTCGCCGGTTGATATGCTGGTCGTGCCTCTAAGAGATTCAGAAGACTAATGAATTAAGGTTAGGTAACATACAGCTCATATCTTATTAACGAAGTTTTTATATGAGCTATTTAGCTAGTGTTACCCTCTTATGGGCCTTCTCTTTTAGCCTGATCGGCGTTTACCTTGCTGGTCAGGTTGATTCTTGGTTCTCTGTATTAATGCGTGTTGCCCTTGCTGGCATTGTATTTCTTCCTTTCCTGAAGTTTCGAGGTATCTCGCGTAAGCTGATAGCTAAGTTGATGACGATTGGTGGTATCCAGCTTGGGCTGATGTACTGCTTCTATTACCAATCTTTCTTGCTGCTATCCGTTCCTGAAGTCCTTCTGTTTACCGTTTTTACCCCAATTTACGTCACGCTTATTTATGACTTCCTCAAAGGACAATTCTCTCCGTGGTATTTAGTGACAGCGGCGATTGCTGTATTGGGCGCTGTATTCATTAAATTCGCGGGTATCAACGAAAACTTTTTAGTCGGTTTCCTCGTAGTCCAAGGTGCAAACCTGTGCTTTGCTATCGGCCAAGTTGCTTACAAAGTAGTGATGGAGAAGGAATCGACAGAGTTACCTCAGCGCACAGTATTTGGTTACTTCTATTTGGGTGCGTTATGCGTCGCTTCGGTTGCTTTCATACTCTTAGGTAACCCTGAGAAGCTGCCAACAACCACGCTTCAATGGGGCATCCTGATTTATCTTGGCTTGATTGCTTCGGGGCTAGGTTACTTTATGTGGAATAAAGGTGCATGCATGGTGAATGCTGGTGCACTGGCTGTAATGAACAACGCCTTAGTTCCAGCCGGCCTTGTAGTGAACATTCTGATTTGGAACAGAGACGTCGACTTGGTTCGATTGGCCATTGGCGGCGCGGTTATCTTGTTCTCTCTGTTCGTCAACGAGACATGGGTGAAAAAGCGTGTTGCGAGATCCACAAGCAACGCCTAACCGCTTTCACTGAGCTAAGTGAACTAAACTAAGCTAACTAAACTAAGCTAACTAAACTAAGCTAAGTGAACAGAGCTAAATGAGTTAGCTCTGATAACCCAAAAAAGCAAAAGAGCGACCTAAGGTCGCTCTTTTTAAATCATCGTTGTAGCAATAAGTTATCCGTACCAGTTTCAGTGAATGTGACTATGGCTCACTACCTGAGTCTTGGTTTCAGTGAAAGCGACGTCATCAAGTTGTAGGTTGATACGTTCAAGGTTACTTTCCAGTTTTTGACTTTTCTTAAACAGCTTTTGCTGCTTCTTAATCATCTTCGCGAGTTTTTTGTTGTACTTCTCTTGTTTTTTGGCCGCTTTCTTCGCTCGCTTGAGGTCGGCTTTTTCATCACCACTCGCATTAGCGATTCGTTTTTTCAGTTTGGCTTTTTTCTGTGGTGCTTTTTTATCTACAACATCAGCGGCAATATCAGCAACGGCTGGATCGAACATTTGAACAACAGGTTCAAGAGTCTCGTTGATTTCAGCAAGTGATAGCTCGGGTACAGGTAATGTTTCCGCTAACAGGCCGCATGCGGCTTTTTCTTCAACGGGTTTATTTTGACAACCAAGAGGTGGAATTGCGGTTGGTTTGCATAGGTTAGCTTGATCCGCCGAAGAACGCGCACAAGAACGACACACAAACTTAGGTTCAGTAACCAAGCTGTGGATCTCTCCTAGGTGTTCAGTGATATCTCGACGGTTTAACTTACAAAAGCGTTTAGCCATGCTACAACTCCAGCTAAGAATAATAATGATTCTTAGTTAGATATACATCCGTAACGCGACTATCGCAAGTGTTAAATGGTGATTTATCGTATTTATGACGGAAAATTTTCTTAGTGTGTCTCTAAGTCATTGATGCTTTCACATACACATCAAAGCGGTTCTTTTTAGTTTCGATTGCCATGCTCGGTTTTTGCTCGTCTAACCATGCTGCGTAATCCGGTCTTTTGACCACAACGCGCTTAGTTGCCAGCTTCATCGCAGGCTCAAACAAGCCATCGGCATCCAGGTCGGCGCCAACCAAAGATTGGAATACTCGCATCTCTTTCTTAACCAAAGCCGACTTCTTCTTGTTCTCTGGGTGTGGGTACATAGGATCGAGGTACACCACATCAGGCTGTTCGAAGTTAGGGTCGTTGCTAAGTTTATCCAGCGCATCGTGACTTGAAGCGTGAATCAACTTCATACGTTCGCTAACCCAACCGCCGATATCTGGGTCTTTTTTTGCTCTCTGCAGGCCGTCATCCAATAATGCAGCCACAACTGGATGTCGCTCTACCATCTGCACTTTACAGCCCAACGAAGCCAATACAAATGCGTCACGCCCTAAGCCTGCTGTACCATCAAGAATAGTTGGCGTTGCGCCTTTGTTTAGACCTGCCGCCTTAGCAATTGCCTGACCTTTACCACCACCAAACTTACGTCTGTGGCCGACTGCGCCTCCGACTAAATCAACAAAAATAGCGCCAAGCTTAGGTTCATCGACTTTACGTAGCTCAAGTCGCTCGCGAGTCAGTACCAAGGCAAACTCGCTACTTTCATCATGAGATAAATTCCAACGGGTCGCTAAGTCATTTAAATGATCGATTTGGGTAGCATCTTCGCAAATCAGTTGTAATTGCAAGGTCGTCTCCAACAGACAGTCGTATTCAAAATAAAAGAGGCAACCAGTTTACCTGATTGCCTCAACAATACATATTAGCGGTGAAAAGTATTCACAGCTCGGTCGGCTTACTTAAAACAATTACTCGATCTCTCGTTCTTGCCTTAATTCTTCAACAAGCTCAGCCAGTGGCTTCGGGCGACCAATAACATAGCCCTGAGCATAGTTAACACCGAGTTCAATCAACTTATCGAGAACCTGAGTATTTTCAACAAACTCAGCCACCGTGTGCTTGCCCATCTGCTTCGCTAAATCATTGATCGAACGAACCATCACATAGTCCATCTCGTTAACATCAATATCACGCACAAACAGGCCATCAATTTTCACAATATCAACGGGCAATGCCTTCAGATATCCGAATGACGACAAGCCTGAACCAAAATCATCCAGAGCAATCAAACAGCCGAGCTCTTTAATTCGAGTAAAGAAGTTGATTGCCTGCTTCATATTACTCATGGCGGCCGTTTCAGTGATCTCTAAACAAACCTTATGGCAAGGCACTGATGAGTTCGCCAAACTTTCAATCAAGAATTCAACAAACTCTCGGTTACCCATCGAGTGACCAGAAAGGTTTATCGAACACATCCCCAAATCATCAACGAGATGTGGGCGTTGCTCCAACCAATTCAACGTCTGACTGACGACTTGGCGATCAATCAAATGCGCGATGTTATAGCGCTCGGAGGCTGGCATGAAGATCCCCGGTGAAATGTACTCACCTTGGACGTTCTTGATCCGCACCAGTATCTCAAAGTGCATTTTGTTGCTATTTTCCTCTAGACCAAGAATACGTTGGGCAAATAACTCCAAGCGATCATTGGCTAAGGCTTCGTGTACCAAGTTAACGCATTCCATTTCTAAATGGCGACGGCGCAGATCTTCATCATCTAGATGATAAAGGTGATAACGATTTCGCCCTTCCTCTTTAGCGGCATGGCAAGCGGCATCCGCCTGTGCATGCACCATTTGTGATGAAGCGGCAGTATGGTCAATCAATCGAATTCCGATAGAACAAGTAAGATTGAGGTGAATATCACCCCATAAGAATGGATTCTCACTCATCATCGATATAATACTGTGACAGACATTGACAGCATCTCGCTCAGTACAGTCTTTGATTAATACCGCAAACTCATCTCCCCCCATCCGAGCTAACACAGCATTGTAAGGAAGCACATCTTCTATCAGATTAGCGCTAAATAAGATCGCGGCATCACCCGCTTCATGCCCAGCAGTATCGTTCAATACTTTCAATTGGTCCAAATCTAAGAACAACATCGCATGAGTTCTCATATGACTCTCGACCTCTTTCAGCGCCTTTTGTAGCTCTTGCTCAAAGTGGTTGCGGTTGAAAGTGTCTGTAAGCAGGTCATAACGCGCTTGGTATTCTAACTTTTCAGAAAGTTCGCGGGTTTCAGTAATATCCTCTCCCACAATCAACAGCTGACCCGAGTCGACCAATGGACGAATATTTTCACGAATCCAGATCGTTCTACCGTCCGCATGACGATACTCGATATCACGACGCCACACGCCGCGAATTTTGTGCTGTGGTTGCAACAAGATATGACGAGGAATCATCGCGTTCTCATCCACATAAAATTCTCTAGGGCGATGCCCCAAAAGCAGATCAAGTGGATAACCTAGTAATTCTTCAGCAAACTGGTTCACTTGCTGAATGCGATTATTGACATCCAGTGTAATCATCATCACCGGTTGCTTGTCGTAATACAGTTTGAGATTCGCTTCACGTTGGAACAACTTGTTCTCAGCAAGCTTTCGCGAGGTAACATCACGAGCTTCAAATAAGAACTGAATGGTGTCCTCTTCACTGTTCGGCATCGGCTTTAAAGAGATATCTAGCACCATTCCACCACGATCACGGCACCATACCTCCGCCTCAAATCGTAGGGTTGGATAATCATCCCTTTCAGCAAAATACTCCTTCAGCACTTCGCCAGCGGCACCCTCCCAATATTCTTGGAGAGGTGTTCCTAATTTATAACCTTGATTATAAAGAAGCTCATGCAGCTTACTGTTGCTCGACAGCAGTACACCGCCTTTATCAAGAATACCCATGTACTGTAGACTTTGATCGAATATCGACTCTAGTAACAGCTGGCTTTGTCGGCTAGCACGCTCACTTTTCTTGAGGCGGTTGAGGTAGTAAACCAAGGTCGCAATAACACACGACATAACCAGAAACAGCAAACCTATTGTTCGAATTTCATCGTGATAACGCACCAAGAATGACTGAGGCTTATTGAGAAAAGTAATTGAAGCCTCATTCTCAGTTCCCAGCCCCCAGCGTGACATCTGTTGGTAGTCGAGTTTAATTTCCGATGCGCCAGGTGCGACTAAAGGCAGAGGTTCATTTGGGTTTGCTAATACCTTTAGTAAAACACGTCCCGTATCTCGACCTTGCGTTTCACCACTTTGAATAACACCGCCTATCGCCCCAAAACCCAACCCCAAATCGTGCACCATATACAGTGGCATTTGGGTTTTAATGTTCAATTGTCGCCAGTCTTCAACGCTACTCACGTTGCCTTTAGCATCGCGATAATATGCCCAAAAGAGTAAGCTCTGATCTAGATCGGTTCGCTGAGAAAACGCAATTAACTCTTGGTAAGAGTCAGGCACATAGTGCTCCAGCAAATCGGAAAAGTTGGGGTGAGCCTCAATAGAACGATCGATTTGTGAGCGGATAGCCTCACCTGTTACTGAATGGTCAGTAACAATGTATATCTTCTTTACGTTTGTTTGAAGGCGCTTAATTAGCTCAATATTACCCAATAAATCAATATCTTCAGTAATGCCCGTCGCGTTCAAACCTTCAATCATTTCAGGGGAGAAATTGTTGATGCCACCAAAGATTACTGGCGTATCTTTGAGATCGGGCGCAAGGCGCTTCATTAAATTAAGGGCGTTATTGTCACTGACCACAACCGCAGCAAATTCTTCATGCATCAACTTGGTGTGATAAAGCTGATAAACGCGCTCTAAGTATTCTGGGTTTTGAGTTCGTTTACTATCCAAATAAACAACTCGATACGATAGTCGATCACGGTCCAGTTCTTCTGATAATCCTTTGTGGAAATCATCAGTCCAGAAAAAACCCTGATGATAAGAGTGAATAACCAACACATCTTTTGTTTGAGCTGAAACAAAAGCACTCCAACACATAACAATCAAAAACAACGAAAATCGCACTGAATTCACCCTAACACTATAGTTGCTGCTAATATTATCACCCTTGGCTATGATGTGTACTAAAGTCGGTATGTTTTTTATTCACCCTAAGGATTATGCATGTCCACAACTACAGCTCGTCTGGATGATCTAGACCGTGCCATTCTCAAAACCTTAATGGAAGATGCGCGCACGCCTTATGCTGAAATGGCAAAGAAATTCGATGTCAGCCCCGCGACGATTCACGTTCGTATCGAAAAGATGAGATCGGCCGACATTATTGAGCGAACCGAGGTTGTGGTAAACACCAAGAAGCTTGGTTACGACGTGTGTTGTTTTATTGGTATCAACCTTAACGCAGCTCGCGACTACCACTCAGCCATTGCAAAACTGAATGCCTTAGATGAAGTTGTTGAGGCTTACTACACCACTGGCGCCTACAACATTTTCGTAAAGCTGATGTGTAAATCGATCGAAGAGTTGCAGTTCGTACTGATCGATAAATTGCAGGCGATTGACGAGGTTCAATCGACTGAGACACTGATTTCATTGCAGAACCCTATCAACCGCAATGTAAATCCATAATCGTTTGATAAATCGATACAAAAAGAGCCTCACAAGGAGGCTCTTTTCACATTCTGACTAGCACAATATTAAGCGCTGATACCCGCATGACGCAGCATCGCGTCTATTTGAGGCTCACGACCACGGAAGCGTTTGAACAGCTCCATTGGCTCTTCACTACCACCCATTTCAAGGATGTTGTTCAGGAAGCGATTACCGGTTTCAGTGTTGAAGATACCCTCTTCTTCAAATGCAGAGAACGCATCTGCAGACAATACTTCTGCCCATAGGTAGCTGTAGTAACCCGCGCTGTAGCCACCAGCAAAGATATGCCCAAAGCTGTGCGAGAAGCGGTTCCAATCAAGGCTTGGCAATACAGAAACCTTAGACTTCACGTCGGCTAGCGTTTCTAGTACGCGCGCACCGACTTCAGGATCGTACTCTGTGTGCAGTGTGAAATCGAACAGGCCAAGCTCTAGCTGACGCAGGATAAACATCGCAGATTGGAAGTTCTTCGCCGCTAGCATTTTCTCTAGCATCTCTTTTGGTAGCGCTTCACCTGTTTCGAAGTGACCAGAAATGAACGACAGCGCTTCCTCTTCCCAACACCAGTTTTCTAGGAACTGACTTGGTAGCTCAACGGCATCCCAAGGCACACCGTTGATACCCGCGACTGCGCCCGCTTCAACTTGCGTTAACATGTGGTGGATACCGTGGCCAAATTCGTGGAATAACGTGACCACTTCATCGTGAGTAAACAGTGCTGGTTTGTCACCGACTGGTTTGTTGAAGTTACACGTTAGGTAAGCAACAGGCGTCTGTAGTTCACCAGATTGAGTAATGCGACGACCGCGACAGTCATCCATCCAAGCGCCACCACGTTTGTGTTCACGTGCGTATAGATCTAGGTAGAAGCTACCGCGCAATGTGCCTGTCGCATCGAAGATGTCGAAGAAACGCACTGAATCATGCCATGTATCCACACCTTCACGCTCAGTCACAGACATACCAAACACACGGTTTAGTACTTCGAACAAACCAGACACTGCGTTCGACTCAGGGAAGTATGGACGAAGCTCTTCATCAGAGATCTCGAACAAGTTCTGTTTTTGTTTCTCGCTGTAGTAAGCGATGTCCCACAGGTTTAGCTCAGAGACACCAAACTCTTTCTCAGCAAACTGACGTAGCTCTTCTACTTCGCGCTCACCTTGTGGTTTGGCTTTTACTGCTAGGTCGTTAAGGAAACCAAGTACTTGGTCTGGCGTTTCTGCCATCTTAGTCGACAGAGATTTTTCGCTGTAAGTGCTAAAGCCAAGCATGCGTGCGATCTCATGACGCAGCTTAAGTTGCTCAGTGATGATCTCAGTGTTGTCCCACTTGCCAGCATTTGGACCGCGATCTGAAGCACGCGTTACGTAAGCTTCGTAAAGCTCTTTGCGTAGATCTTGGTTATCACAGTAGGTCATCACAGGTAGGTATGATGGGATATCCAGAGTCAGTAGGTAACCTTCTTGCTCTTTAGCTTGTGCCGCGGCTTGTGCTGCCGCCAGTGCCGACTCAGGCATACCGGCCAGTTCAGCGACGTCTGTGATCTGCTTGCTCCAACCCATGGTTGCATCAAGCACGTTATTTGAGAATTGAGAACCTAGCTCAGACTGGCGCTTACTGATCTCACCGTAGCGATGCTGTTCGTCCGCTGGTAAGCCAATGCCTGATAATTCAAAATCACGCAGTGCGTCAGTGATGGTTTTTTGTTGAGCTTGGTTTAATGCCGAGAATGCTTCGCTCGCCTTGATCGCTTTATACGCTTCGAACAAACCTTTGTGTTGGCCGACCCACGTGCCGTACTCAGAAAGTACAGGCAGGCAGCTCTCATAAGCGTCACGCAGTTCGTCGCTGTTCATCACAGAATTCATATGGCTTACAGGTGACCAAATGCGGCCTAAACGATCATCCACTTCATCAATTGGAGCAACGAGGTTGTCCCAACTTGGTGAAGTATTACCTTCAAGTACTTGTTCTATCTTGTTGCGACACTCTTCAATCACTTGCTCAACCGCTGGCTTAACGTGCTCAGGTTTGATCTGTGAAAACGGAGGTAAGTCCGTGAAGGTTAATAGCGGATTAGACATATAAACATTCCTTTGGCTTTAGAGACTTTCGTCTTTTTTGTAATGAGGTCGTCTTACAGTCATCAGGCTAAGGATCGCCCTAAAAAATCACCTGCGAATAGTTATTAAATAGTGCCCATGAAGGCAAATTTCAATAGTAGAACCAATAACTAACTGCATATTGCGAACAGCTGTTCCTGAATTGTTCGAGAATTTATGGTCCATTGGGGGTTATAATAGTCAAATTAACCCCACCTACACTAACCACACTCTAATTCGAGAGTGTTACGAGAGTTTAATTTGTTAAGTTATCGCCACAGCTTCCACGCGGGCAACCATGCCGACGTAGTAAAGCATATCGTACAGAGCCTTATTCTTAATTCTTTGAAACAGAAGGATAAGCCTTTTGTTTACCATGACACTCACTCTGGTGTAGGTCGTTACGACTTAACGCATGAATGGTCTGAAAAAACGGGCGAATACAAACAAGGTATTGCCCGCGTCTGGGCACAAACAGAACTTCCTGAAGACATTCAAAGCTACCTTGAGTCTATCTCAGCACTCAACAATGGCGAAAAACTGCGTTTCTATCCAGGTTCACCACGTGTAGCACATGCGCACCTGCGTGACCAAGACCGCATGGTACTGACCGAACTTCACCCAGCCGATCACCCGCTGCTTGAGCAAGAGTTCCACCGCGATCGTCAGGTATCTATCTACAAAGAAGATGGCTTCCAACGCCTAAAAGGCAGCCTGCCACCTAAAGAACGTCGTGGTTTGGTACTTATCGACCCACCTTACGAGTTGGCAAAAGAGTATCGTGATGTTGTGACTGCGATTGCTCAAAGCCATAAGCGCTGGGCAACCGGTATCTACGCAATTTGGTACCCAGTGGTAAATCGCTGTGATATCGAAGACATGATCGAAGGCCTTGAAGGCTTAGGCATCAACAAGATTCTACAAATCGAACTTGGCGTATCACCAGACACCAACGAGCGTGGCATGACAGCATCAGGCATGATTGTTATCAACCCACCTTGGAAGCTAGAAAGCCAAATGAACGAAATTCTTCCATTCTTGAAGGAAGCAATTGCGCCGGCAACCGGTCACTTCAAAGTAGAGTGGATCGTACCCGAGTAATCTCGAACTTAACGTCATGCTCCGACGAATACTCAGCAGACTGTGACGTACACGAATAAATTTTAAACAGGGAGATTGAGTTCAACCGATCTGCCCTCAATATAATAATTAGACAATTTAAGAATCTATAGGACGTAGGTGTTCAGTGCGCTCACTGTACCCACAGCCTTCAATAAATGGAGAAAGTAATGGCGACTCATTTTGATTACATCTGTATCGGCGGCGGTTCAGGCGGCATCGCATCAGCTAACCGCGCAGCAATGCACGGTGCAAAAGTTGCACTTATCGAAGCTCAAGACCTTGGTGGTACTTGTGTAAACGTTGGTTGTGTTCCTAAAAAGGTTATGTGGCACGGTGCTCAAGTTGCTGAAGCAATCAACCTATATTCAAAAGACTACGGCTTCGACGTTGACGTAAAAGGCTTCAACTGGGGCAAACTGGTTGAAAACCGTCAAGCGTACATTGGTCGTATCCACCAATCTTACGATCGCGTTCTTGGTAATAACAAAATAAACGTAATCAAAGGCTTTGCTAAGTTTGTAGATGAAAAAACCGTTGAAGTTAACGGTGAACACTACACAGCGGATCACATCCTGATCGCAGTGGGTGGTCGTCCAACCATTCCAAACATCCCTGGCGCAGAGCACGGTATCGACTCAAACGGTTTCTTCGATCTGATGGAGCAACCTAAACGTGTTGCTGTAATCGGCGCAGGCTACATCGCAGTAGAAATCGCAGGCGTACTAAGTGCACTTGGCACAGAGACACACTTGTTCTGTCGTAAAGAGTCACCACTTCGCAGCTTCGACCCAATGATTGTTGAAACACTGGTTGAAGTAATGGAAGCGGAAGGCCCAACACTTCACACGCACTCTGTTCCTAAAGAAGTAGTGAAAGAAGCAGATGGCACACTGACTCTGCACCTTGAGAACGGCAACACTCAAAACGTTGACCACCTAATTTGGGCTATCGGTCGCCACCCAGCCACTGACGCTATCAACCTAGCATCAACTGGCGTTGCAACCAACGACCGTGGCTACATCAAAGTCGACGAGTTCCAAGCAACCAACGTTCCTGGCATCTACTGTGTTGGCGACATCATGGAAGGTGGCATCGAGCTAACACCTGTTGCTGTTAAAGCCGGTCGTCAGCTTTCTGAGCGCCTATTCAACGGCCAAACAAACGCGAAGATGGACTACACGCTCGTTCCTACTGTTGTATTCAGCCACCCACCTATCGGCACTATTGGTCTAACGACTCAAGAAGCTGAAGAGCAATACGGCAAAGACAACATCAAGGTATACACGTCTGGTTTTACTGCAATGTACACTGCTGTCACTCAGCACCGTCAACCTTGTAAGATGAAGCTAGTGTGTGCTGGCGAAGAAGAGACTGTAGTCGGCCTACACGGCATCGGTTTTACTGTTGATGAAATGATTCAAGGCTTCGGCGTTGCAATGAAAATGGGCGCAACCAAAGCAGATTTCGACTCTGTTGTGGCGATTCACCCAACGGGCAGCGAAGAATTCGTTACCATGAGGGGTTAGTGTAGGAAAAGCATCTTACACACGTAAATAAATCTGGAAAATAGTTAATCACTGTCCATACTGTATACATGGACAGTGATATTTTTCAGGATGATTTATGACATACCTTGTGCACTCCAGCGATGTTTTCAAAGAGACTGAGCTACAAAAACTGGATAATGGTACATTCCATTGCCTCCCTTCCAATAACAATATCGGTTCGCTGCCAACCCTCTTTTCGAAAGATGGTGTATTCAATCACGAAGCCAACAGCTACCTGTTTTATCTCAAGGTCGTAAAGAAAGCAGAGGACTTATCCCCTTGCGCGCAGGCTTTGCGTGCCTACTACCAATTTCTTGAGGACAAAGGGGGGAGTTGGGATAAATTCCCGCCAGTCAAACGGCTCAAACCAACTTACCTGTTCCGCTCACACCTGCTGAAGCAAATAAAACAAGGCACGCTTGCACACAGCACTGCCAGTGTTCGTATGAACCAAATCGTCAATTACTATAAGTGGCTAATGCATGATGGTTATCTATGCGTAAAAAATGAGAAAGAAGCCCCATTCAAAATGGAATTTGTCTCTGTTCAGAACAGTGGAATGCTTGCCCACATATCTTCAACTTTCATTGTTGAAACCAGTGATTTACGCATAAAAGTGCCCAGGGATGCAGATAGTAAAAACATCAGGCCACTATCTCCACTAAGCCGTGATACGCTTAGTATTTTAACTCAACACCTTCCACTAACGTCTGAAGAGTTGCGCTTGCAGGCCTTGCTTGCAATTGATACAGGTATGCGGGTTGAAGAAGTAGCAACCCTAACGTTAGATGCGCTGGACACTGCAACGCCACTTGCTGAAAGCCAACATCGCTTTGAAATTCTTTTATGCCCCCGCTCTACTGGCGTACAAACCAAATTCTTGAAAACACGGACTGTCGAGATTTCATCGGATTTGATCCAGTCGTTGAATGAGTATCGAATTTCAGAGCGACGCCTTAAGCGTGTTACTAGGCTTAACGAGAAAATAGAACAATTACACAGTGATGCTGTCAGCTTCACCCAGAAGACCATTGAAACACTAGAGCGTTGTGATCGTCACGAACCACTTTTTGTTAGCCAACAAGGCAACCCTGCTACGGGTAAATCCATTGAAGCTCGATGGATTGAGTTCAGGGCAGAAATAAAACAGGTAGAGCCATCATTTTCCCATCGCTTCCATGATTTACGCGCCACCTATGCCACCTATCGTCTCAATGTTTTGCTAGAGGCTAAATTGCCCGTTGTCGACTGTATGGAGCTTCTGATGGGTTGGATGGGGCATAAAGGTGAAAGTACGACTTGGAAGTATTTACGCTTTCTAAAACGCAAAGAGGCTTTCAAAGTGAAGTATGGCATCCTTGATGCGATTATGCACGATGCGTTAGGTGGTAACGATGACTGAACCTACCTACCTTTCTGACTGGAAACCAGAACTTTGCTTTAATCTTAATGCGTACAACAACGCTTTAGCTGACTTTAACCGCCTTTTATTTAAAGGCTTTCCTCCAACTCACAAACTACAGCAGAGCCATCAATTCGAGAATGCTAACCGTAGAGAGTTTGCTCTTAGATTAAAAGACAGATTTAGTGAAAAAATGGATGAAGGTTCTAGCCATAAATCTCTATATGGGATTTTTAGTGAATTATCACAGTACCTTCGATGGTGCGATAAAGAAAATTATGCAGCTTTTAGCCAACACTCATTAGAAGGCTACATGGAGCACATACAAGTTCGTGTCATGTTGGGGGAAATAAAACGTAGTTCATATAAAATTAGACGAGCAAATATGGTCTCCCTATTCACTAGATACCTTGATTTACCACACTATTATTTTAATAACGTGATTATCATGGACAACAGCGATCGAGAACCGTTTGAGAGCTATACACGTAGCGATTTAAATCAATTGCTCCCTTTCTTAAGGCGTCTTTTCAATCAAACCTATTCACAGTTTATTGAAGCCCCTGATAAGCACATTCATGCGTCAAAGGTTACACCGACTATGACCTTTGAATGGCTAGGTGAAAAATATCAACTTTGTGGAGGTATATCTAAGATGATGTGTACTGCCGCCTACTTATTGTCTTATTACACCTATGCCAACACAAGCACTCTATTACAACTAAGACAGCCAAACAATGCTTCGATATTTACTGGTGAAGTCTGGTACACAATGCCAGCTTTCAAACGTCGCGCATTTAAAACCATTCAAATTGAAATTGGTGAGCATGAATTAGAGATCCCCAAGTATGCCATGACTTTTTTCGACAAATTACTGAAAGCTTCACGAATATTAAGTACCAGCGAGCAAGCAACTCTTCTTCAGACGATTGCATCCAAAAAGATACAACCATTAAAGAGCAGAACTCTACAGGCATTTCTCAAACTCTGGGTCGAAAAAAACTTCACATTTACAGATCAAATGGGAAGACGCTTACGCCCTAGCATAAGCCGCTTTCGTGAAACAGGCTCTCAACTAACGTCATATCATCAAGGTGAAATGGTTAATAACCTCATGCTTAACAACACACCCAACATCCGTAAGCGTCACTATAGCGAGGGAAATAAGCTGGCAAATAACGGCATGATGCAAGATACGATGTCAATTCGGGAGGAGCAGGTCAAGAGCAGGGTCAACACACAGCAGGCTCAGAAAAACCTCAGTATTGAGGTACTGGTTATCGAGGAAGAAAACAAGATTAACCTTCCCAATTTAAGCCGAACTTCTAATGGCGGTAGCTGCGCTGCCCCATTCGGTGAAAAGTCCCAAAAGTACACCAAGAAAGCTCAAGCACAAGGGCTTGCAAAGGAGGGAGAGCGATTAGCCTGTGCAGACCTACTAGGGTGCTTTGGTTGCCCAGACCAAGTGATTGTTCAGTCGGTATCAGATGTCTGGTGCCTGCTCTCATTCAGAGCCTGTATTGAAGAATCACTGTTCCTTCACTTGGATGCCAGCCATTATAAAAAAAACTTTGAAAACATTGTAAAGTTTATCGAGCAAAAAATACTACCAAGCATAAATCAGCAGATATTGAGAAAGGCAGAAGCCAAACTTGATGATGATGGTTTGCACCCTGCATGGAGCGACAACGAATCAGTTTTAAGCTTAATTTCAAAATCACCAGTCGAGGTAGGATAATGGATACATCTAAACTCTATTTACCCGACTTTCCACAGCAAAATAAGGTCACGGATGTTGATGTAGTAACGCTCTACCATGAGAAAAGATATGAAGAGCTAGATACCATCATCATCTGCAAGGATAAAGACGGAAACGTTACCGCCAACTTTGGCCAGAACAATTGGGATTGCCTGCCTTTCTCGCGAAAAAAGAGCAGGAACAACCTAAACACAGAAGAGTTTGACAATATCCCTGAGCTACAACAGGAACTAAAACTGCTAAGTTATGGCTGGCTATTTAACAAAAGTCCAAAGCAGAAAAAAGCACTCAAGTTTTCTAGTGTACGAACTCGATTTGACAATATAAAAGTGGTTTATCGTTTCTTACAAAGGAACAACCATAAGTCACTAAAATGTCTTTCTTTATCTATGGTTTGGAGTGATTTTGAGCACTTTTTACAAGAGGGTAACTATGCCCAAGGGACTATCGAGTCAACTTTTGTTGCATTAAATGCCGCTATAAATGATGAGTCATGGCACAAGCTTGAGCTTGGACTCAATCCAATAAAGTCAAAAACAGAAGCAAGACGGATAAGTTTCAATGAAGCGCAGCAAACTCTTGTTATACCTGAACGTTTATGTAATGCCATTTATGGAAAAGCTATAGAACTGGTCAATGATGCTCACCCACATAGACAATTAATATTAGATATTGAGAAGTCTCTACAGCATAACTATGACGAGGGGGTGCGCAATCTTGAAGAAAAAATAAAGCAAGGGAGCCGTTATTCCTTCATGGGTGAGGATGGTAGCTTCGATAAGCGAAAATACATTTCCACAGCTCAAGAGTTACAACCATGCAAAGTTAAAGAGCTTGTCGAACCATTAGCCGCTAAAGTACCAAGTCTTAGACTAAACAATGGAACAGATTTTAAACGCTATTGGGGTCAACTAACTAATGCTTGCTATATCGTATGTGGTGGTTTTAGCGGTATGCGAGATTCCGAAATCGATAAATTAACGCCTAGAAGCTATTACAAGGATACCTTTGAAGGACGTGATTTCCACATGCTCCAATCTCACACTTTTAAGTTAGGCAATAAGCGAGAAACATGGGTCACAGCTTCATCTTCCAAAGCTGCAATAGAGTTAATGACCACATTAACTGAAGAATGGCGCAAAGAAATCACTTACCCAGATAAAAAATACAAAGACTCGATTTGGGTAAATAAATCATACCGCTCCAAGCCCCCTACATTGATTACAGGATGGAATCACCGATTACAGCGCTTTTGCAATCAATTCAATTTCATTGTAACTGAAAAGGATTTCGCAGAATGCCTTGAGTCAAACCCTCGCTCATTTAACCGCGTAAAAAAAGATGTAACTGTTGGAAATCCATGGCACATGACAACTCATCAGTTCAGGCGCACCTTGGCCTTTTACTGCATTAAGAACCGCCTAGGGACATTAGTAGCGCTAAAACAACAGTTCAAGCACTTATACCTCGCGATGACCGAGTGGTACACCAATGGTGGGAAGCTGGCGAGCCTACGGGATCTGAAAGTAGATGAGCAAGTGCAAAAGGCACTCGATGAAATCAATGCAGAACCCACCGCAAATAAAATCTTTAAACAATGGTACTCAGATGAAAAACTATCGGGCACTTATGGCAAAGCGATCATGAAAATGCGAGGGGATGTGCCGACCATTTATAGCTCATGGGATGTTATATATAAAGCCGTAAAGGATGGTAAGTTGACACTGCATGGTTCAATGCATAGCTATTGCAAATCTGGTTATGACTGCGATATGGACGGTGTGGTCACCCCACAATTCTGCGTGGACTGTGGCTCTGGTAGTAGCATCATTGACGAACAACAGGCTAAATGGTGGCGAAAAAAGCACCGTAGTCTAGTTGCTTACATGGAATCTGGCGAAGATATTTCAGTAAGTGAACATAGTCACTATGTCACTCAAGTAAGAGCCGCAGAGAAAGTCATGGCTGACTTTGATATGCCCTTCACGCCTTTTGAACCTGATTTGAAGGTAGCGAATTTATGAGTAAGAGCGAAAATACACGACTAGCATTAGAGGCTGCCCTAGAAAGAATTAAACAAGGCAAGCCTAAGCGTATCCCTACTCATCGTAAGCTCAGTGTGAGAGCGGTTGAGGAAGAAGCTAACCTAGGTAATGGCAGCGGCTATTACTACCCTGAGTTTGTTGAGAAAGTGAAGCAAACTAAAGCAGAGATTGCGGCAGGAAAAGGTGAAATAGTCCAACCAGAGATCCAGACTGTTCGCACCAAGCTCAAAGAACAAAAGCGCATTAAGGACAACTACAAAACTAAGTACGAGGCGGAGCGAGAGAAGTTAGCCCTGTTTGCAGCTGCGCAGCACCACCTTAACGACAAGCTGGTTCAAGCGTTGGCTCATATAGAAGATTTGGAGTTTAAAAACTCCCAATTACGTGAAGAGTTAGTTCAACTAAAGCGAAGCAAGGTTGTTTCGATTAAGTAATCGTTGAGTTGAGGAATACTAAAGCTTACTCAATACCATCAAGCTTTTTCTTAATATGGTCGATAAGGTTTTTCTTATCGGCCTCATTCAACTTATCTATCAAGCAAACAAGCTCTGCAGAATCAACATCCTCACAAAAAAAGTAGCTCAATGGCACTCCAAGCTCACCAGCAATTAACTTCAAGGTTTGAGCATCCGGTGTATGCTTCCCTTTCTCATACTGATTCATTCTTGGACTAGCAGAACCTTCATCCATACCTATACGAACTCCCAAAGCCTTCTGAGAGAGGTTTGCTTTTTTACGCGCTTCTTTGAGGCGTATTGGTAACGGATTATTGAACGACACTGATGCTTCATATCTCTAAGCTCTATATAACTAAGATTTTCTTAGTTTTACTGATTTCTGTATACTAAGCAATCCTTAGTATTTGAGTGATGTAAGCAATACATGAAACGTTCTACGAAAATCAGTGCAGAAATGCACAAGTTGTTGATTGAAAAGAGAATGGATGGTTTTTCAGTTGTGGAAGCGAGGGACGCTTCATTAAATGTTGAAAAAGGTACACAAAACCTTGATGAAGCTCGGAAGAAGATTTATCGCCAAATATGGCAATATCAACAAAAGGGGTGGTTGCGAAGTGAAGGGGAAGGAAGACACAAAAAGTACTTTCAAACCGAACAATTTAGAGAGCTACAAGTTACGCCTCGAAAAAAAGCCACATATACAACTTCGATAAAAGAGTGCACAACGGATTATTCCGTGTTATTTCGAGAGAGTAATGAATACAAAGGTGAATTGGAGATCGTGCTTGGTGAAATTGAAGAATACCAGTCATTAAGGTATCGCTTCCCTGAGCTTGAGTGCAAGTTAACCCCACTGTTACAGCAAGCAAAAGAGCGTTCAGCACACCTACTTGGAAAGGTGAATGGATTGACGAATGTTCTTAAAACCCTCTCAGAAGATTGCCAACCGTGTTAAGACATTGGCAACTAGAGTGCTCGGAAAAAGCCTTACAGAAATATAGAAAAAACCAAAAACACTTTTTCTGCCAAGCAACCCCTGGGGCTGGAAAAACCGTACTTGCCGCCACTGTCGCATCAAAGTTGCTAAAAGACGGTTTGGTCGACCTTGTATTATGTTTTTCTCCATCATTAACAGTTTCTGATGGTATAAAAAGAACCTTTTCTCAGACCCTAAATTGTACTTTTAATGGTGGGCTAGGCTCTATTGGACAGTCACTCACATACCAATCAATTCAATTTCTCAATGATGAATTTTGGAAGACACTTCGTAATCACCGAGTGTTCGTCGTCTTTGATGAGATACACCATTGTTCAGGCTCAGATATTGAAAATGCGAATGTTTGGGGCCAGCAAGTGTTAACCAAAGTTCAAGAGTTAGCTACCTATACTTTGGCGATGTCAGGCACTCCTTGGCGTTCGGACTCTTTACCTATCGTGATGGCCGAATATAACACTCCTGACGGGCA
Organism: Vibrio tasmaniensis 1F-187; assembly: GCF_000272405.2. Lineage (GTDB taxonomy): Bacteria > Pseudomonadota > Gammaproteobacteria > Enterobacterales > Vibrionaceae > Vibrio > Vibrio tasmaniensis_A. The sequence goes on along the minus strand of NZ_AJZM02000419.1, from coordinate 17,166 downwards.
GCTGTTGGTTGACTACCAGTACACATTAAAGCAGGCAATCGCTGATAATGTCTGTCGAAACCCGAAAATCGTATTGGTTGATAATGAACATTTGTCGGTGACTAGCGATGAGAAAGTTGAATCATTCTCCTCGATACTTGAGATGATTAAGCAGACTAAAACCTCGTACCAAACGGTCATTAACAACCGAGATGCAATGGAGTACTTGATTGACCTTGCTTGTAAAAAGCTCGCAGAGATACGTAATCACTCTCCTAGTGCCGGTGGATTAGTTGTTGCTTCGTCTGTTTACCACGCTCAAACCATTAAAAAGATACTCTGTGAAAAGTTCTCACAAACCGTCTCAATCGTGACTTACCGACATGAAGAGCCTTTGGATAAAATTGAACGTTACCGTCGAGGCAACACTCAATGGATTGTTAGTGTCGGAATGATCAGTGAAGGTACTGATATTCCTCGCCTTCAAGTTTGTTGCCACATGAGTTCAGTTAAAACAGAGCTGTACTTTAGGCAGGTACTCGGACGGATTCTTCGGGTTAATGATTCTATGAACCAGCAAGCGTGGTTATTCACTTTTGCAGAGCAAAGCCTAATAGAGTTTGCAGAGCGGGTTGAACAAGACATTCCTGAGTTATGTATGTTTGCCAAAATGGCAGGTGAACTTGAATACGACTTAGGAAATCCCTTCAATAATGGTCGAAATGAATTATTCGACAGCGCATCAACACCTGAAAGCAAGTTGAACTGGACCTCAATAATGAATGGCAGTTCGAGCCCAGTCGATGGTCTTAGCACACAAGATGAACTTCGATTAGGGGCTTTTAAACAACGCGTAATTTCAGCCTTTTTATAAAAATATAAAACTGAACGTGAGTAAGCTACCTAGAGCTAAACAATTATAGTGATGCACTACACTTACACGCATAAAATCAATTATTATGAGGCCTCTTTAGTGTAATATTATCTGCAATCTATAGTTCTTAATTTATTTCATACAAATGCTAGAAGTGTACGTGTAGTGCTTCGAGATTTGATGAGGACAGAAAATGCAGCAAGTAATAACTGAGAAGTTAATTGTAGTTAAATCATCAGCTCTTAACGAAAACCAAGGGTTTGTAATCCCAGTTTTAGCCGAACAAGAAGATGGTTCTTATCGTCGCTTAAGCCGTGATGAATACCCTAGTGATATCTTGATTACAAAAGGTTTTCCTGCGATTACTGAGCAGTATGAAGCCGGTGAGCTCTTTGTGCTATCGAATCACTATCTGGACGAAACTAAAGAAGGTTTAAAGTACCGAGCATACTTCAATGATGTGGAGAAGCTCCCTCAAAATACATTCTTACCAGTTTTAATTACAGAGCTTCCCGACAAACAAGCTGGGCTATTGCCTCTAGATGTTGTTCCACCGTCGCAACCATTTTTTATCTTAGATAATCAATGCATGTACGGCCCTTTATCTAGCACTCAAACTGATGATAAGCGATACATGGTTGAACCGTTTGTTCATCCATTATTAAGCTTTGGTAAAGGGTACCTAGGAAAGTTCAACTACTCAGAGGTTCTAGATACTGTTGTTGATGTTTTTGTTAATGGCGTTGAGAAAAAATTCATTACCTCCTTTAAGGCTATATCTAAGTATAAACCAGGCAACTCAGGCATTGACTACTTGTCTGATGACCAACTTATTCGCGTTGTTAATGCTCAAGGCTTTGGGAAAAAATCAAAAGTTCTAGCCAAGAAAGAAGCTGAAAGGTTACAGCAGTTTATTGCTGACAGTGAGAAAGAAAATCAAATAATAAAACAAGATGAACGTGTTGAACGTTTAAAAAAGTTATTAGATAAATACTTGGTGGAAGCTGATTTTGGTTACTCTCTGATAAAAGAGTACCTTGGCTCGTCGGCAGGCCAGCGCTTTCTGCAAACTTACGTAGAAGAGAACAAGTTATCTTTGCTACAAGAGCATTTAGAGAAGGTTAAAGAAGAAGCTGATGAAAAAGAACAAGAGATAAAACTGAAACTTCAAAAACTATCAGATACATTTTTGCAAAAAGAGACTCAATTACATGATTTCGAATTGAAGATTGAGTTAAAAAAGAAAGAAGTAGAAGAAGATATAGCAAAAATAGAAGCTGAAAAAGAAGAGACCATAAAAAAACGCCTTGAAGAACAACAACATGAGCTTTCTAAGGAAATAGAATCTGCCAAGTTAGATCTTTCTAACATTGTGAATGATATAGAGAATCAATCTAAAGAATTAGGTATCTTCAACGAAACAGTTCAGCTGAATAAAAGAAAGTCGTATCTAGAAGAGCATAATAAAATGCTTGAGTCTGCAGCGAATGGCTTTGTTAATACTTTACAAACTACAAGTAACCAAGATTTAGCTAAAAAAATTGGGGAGATGGAGGCCATTAATAAAGTTTTAAGTGGACAATCATATCTTGAGACTACCTCTTTAGAAGCTAAACCTATTGTATTTGCCAAAAGCCAGCCAGAAAATGCCGAGGACCTAATTGATAGCTTATGTCATGAATTTTCAGAAGATGGCGGAAGAGCTTTTTCTCAAGAAGAAATGACAAACTTATTAGTTTCGGTAAATCAGTCTTTCTTAACTGTGTTGAGTGGCCCTCCAGGAACGGGGAAGACATCAACTGCAACGCGTTTAGCAGAAGCGTTACACCTAGGCAGCTCTCAAGGTGATAAGAATTTTTTATTTGTTCCAGTTGGCCGAGGTTGGGTGTCAAGCCGAGATACGTTAGGTTTTTACAACTCACTAAAAGGTGTATATCAAGAATCAAGGACGGGACTTTATAATTTCCTACAGCGAGATGGTAATCAAGCAAACAAGCTCATTCTGCTTGATGAAGCGAACCTCTCTTCAATGGAACATTATTGGTCTGACTTTATAGGTCATTGTGACAGTGATTATGGTTCAAGACCTATAGATACAGGCATTCCTAAAGAAGACCTAAGGTTTCTTAAGTTGGATGAGTCTGTCAGATTCATCGCAACAATAAACAATGATGCAACAACGGAACGTTTGTCACCTCGTTTAATTGATAGAGCTCCAATTATCAATTTAGATCTGTCTAGTGAAATTGCACATAATATTGTAGGGAAGAAGCTTGATGGTGCAGTTCACTCAAGTTTGATGAAAAAGCTCTTTATCCCTGATGAAGCTGAGTTATCTAAAGCAAACTCTTTGGTATTGAAACAAGTTATTGAGCAATTGTCCGTACGAGATTCAAAACTAGGAAACCCAGTACATATAAGTAAACGTAAAGTAAATGCCATTACAAATTACTGTGCAGTTGTTGGTTCAATACTAGATTCTGAAGTTGCTTTAGATTTTGCTATAGAACAACATATACTTCCACACATTGAAGGCTACGGGTTAGGTTTCAAAAAGCGTTTAGGTAACCTTCAGACCATCCTTGGACGCTCATACCCTAGATCTACAGCTCAAATAGAGCGAATTCTGGCTAGTGGAAATGAATTTACAAGCTCCTTCTCTTATTTTTAATTGGTAACAGCAAATGAAGCTTGATATCAAAATTCAAAGTGGAGAAAGGTACGGCCATCAGTTCTCTTTATCTGCAATTACTTCATCTTCAGCACCAGAGCAATGGGTGAAAGAAAATGAAGTGATTGAGTTGTCGTTTTCTGTACCCAACCATTATACCGACGCAGAACTTATTCTTTATGACCATAAAATTGATGTCAGTTCAATCACACATGATGATGGTGAGAGCAACTGTTGTTTTAAGTGGTTACCCCAAAAAAAGTGGGGAGGAAAACAGGATTGTCTTTTCTTCAATTATTTTGGGGTGGCTGAACTTACAATAAAGCTACTAAATCAAGATGGTAGCCAGCACTATGTTAATTTTCAGCCAATTGAAGTTTTAGCATCGAAAGCGAATGCAAAAAATGTAGAGTTAATGTTGTCATACTTGGCTAGTTTGGGTGATGACGAGTTACATTCTTTGTTTCAAACCACAAAGTACAATGCAGGATTTAAGGAGGGTAGTAGCTCCCCGATCAGTAATTTGGAACGATTGGAGTATAGCTTTAAATTACTAGTCTCATTAATTCCGAACGTATTAAGAAAACCAATATCCAAGCTCCTTCCAGAGCAAAAGGTTATTCAGCCTAATGATAATCATGATTTTAATGATGAGTCATTAGGTTGGTTGATGTCTAATCTATCTGTTTTAGATGAGTGTGATGATATCCATCAGTCACATTTACGCTTTGAAAATCGAATGTATAGAGCGGGTGCTCTTCAAATTTCAGAGCTCAAAGAAAGTGCTGATGTTTATGAAAATAGAGTTATTCATGGTTTTGTGAATTTATTGATAGTTGAAATTTCCAATCAATTAAACTCATATGAAAGCATAGATGAAGGTCAAACAGCTGTTACTTCTCCCCCCAAAGGGTATGTGTCGTTTTTTGAACAAGTAAAAAAATTCAAAAAACGCCTTTTGAGCGAACAAGTAACCAGATGTGAAAACCTTTTAAATTCAGCAACTAACCTTAAGTTTCACTTAGATACTCATTTAAGCGTAAGTCATGCATTAACACAAAGGCCGATGTTGACATCTAAAGCGGCATCAGACCTCTCTTATCGAACTATTTTTATAGAATTTATTAACTGGTATGAGAAAAGCAAGCCAGATTGGTCTATATATGAGAATTTATTTGCGATAAAAAGTATCCCTATTTTGTTTGAATCTTATTGTTATTATCGAGTCGCAGAAACGCTCAACAGTATTCTTCTTACGAATGATAGAGTAAATAGTTACTGGCAAGATAAATATGGCAATGAGATCTCGCTTCTTAGAGAACCAGTTTATTGGATGCCTTTCAATAGAAATGTTTCGGATAGTCGATTCATTAACTCAGAAGGTTTAACTGTTACTAGAACAGAGGTAAGAGCCAGATCACATACGCATAAATACTCACATAGGTGTCCTGATATAGTCATTGAGGTCAAGCAACCTAATGGAGAGTTCAAGTTAGCAGTGCTTGATGCTAAATATACAACCGAGCTAATTGCATCAGAGAAAAGACTTCCTGAATGTACTATGAAATACGTGCACGGTATTCACCAAAGAGAAACTGGAAAGACAGTGGTCGACTCTATGACGATCTTATTTCCAGAACAATCTTCTCCGTTTAATAGCTTTCATGTCAAAGAGCACGATCTTTTGAGTTTGAACCCTATAACTCCGTCTTTACAATGTTTGGGATTAGAACTATCAGATACACCTAAAGACAAGCTAACATTGATATTATCCAAGCTCCTTGAGTCACTACTCCCACATAATGATAAGAGCTTAGAGTCACCTTCGATGCTAGAAAAAACTTTTTAAGCTGGAAGTAAATTAGTAACACCTTTGCACACTAACTGATACAAACAGTATGACGAGGTTTAACTTCTCTTATAGATCTTTCAAGAGATTTAGGATTTGAACCAAACATTAAGTGTCGATGGTAGCTCATAAATGACGAGCATGTAAGCTTGAGTAATGATGATACGCTACAACTGACTATCGAACTATTTCGCGTTAGCTACGTCTATTTAGCTTTAGTAAAAGAGAGCTTAGATAAAACTAGTTTTCAGGAAACCGATACCATCAAAGCTCAAGTTTTAGGAAAAATAACATAAGCATGTTGTTTTTCTGGAAAAGGCTAGCAAGCCTTATCATACAACCCTTTCCAGATTTACTGCTGAAACCACCTGTGTTGGTAGTTTGTTACCATGCGATAAACCACTGTAAGTCAAAGAAATATTATACAAAAGCCGACCTATGTCGGCTTTTTTTGTTTTTTACCGTATGGTTGGGATGCTTATTAACCGAACAGCATTTTACATACTTAACTTGGAATCAAGATCAAACTACAATCGCGCGCTATAAAATTACACGCATAAAAAAACAATTAGCTCTAATACATGAAGGATGTACGAGTAATGAAAAAAGTGAGTATTCTCGCAGCAGCGATTGCAGTGGCTTTAACAGGTTGTGGTAGCGACAGTTCTAATTCAGGTGTCACAACACCGACAGGGCCATCCACAACAACCAACAAGTTTATCGATGCCGCTGTTGAAGGTATCTACTACAGCACTAGCTCTGGTTCAAAGGGCATCACAAACAGCGAAGGCGAATTTACCGCTAAGTCTGACGACACGGTGACCTTCTTCATTGGTGGTGAAAATGGCTTGAAAGTAGGGGCAGCATCAAACCGTGATGTACTGACACCATTTGAAGCAGCGGGCAAATACGACCGAGCTCTAAATTTAGCAATTCTACTTCAGTCTTTAGATAACCAATCTGGTAGCGCTTCTGATGACGTACTGACAATTCCAGATGCGCTGCGCGAACCTGATGCTGCGACGTTAGCGAAGATGAAAAGCCTAAGTCTAGATGACCGTGATTCTGTTACAGACTTCCTGACAGCGATGGGAGTCACTTCAATTACTAGTGAATCTGAAGCATTGGCTCATATGGAGAAAGCATTCGGAGAAAAATCAGGGACTGTTCGCGGCAGCGCTGATGCCAATCCATTTGTAGCGAAAAATGGGCAATTTATTCGCTCAATCATGGTGAGACAGTATGATATTAACGATCCAAACAACCGCCCTAACGACAAAACAATGTTAGTTCACGCTGACAAAATGCTCCCTAAAGCTGTGTTTGAACATACACGTGGCACGCCTTACTTCACTTATCAAGATTCAGCCAATGGTCTTATTGCTGTAAGTGACAGCGACTCTTTATTGTCATACGCAGACGCTGAAGAGTATATCAACTGTGTATTGACAGGAAGTTCTGCAGGCTGCAATCAAACAGCTCACCCAGACTTCACTCTAAACGCTCCGTTTTCTTACCTTCTGCTTGATAAAAGCAAAGAAAATACCACACCTAAGCCAGGACGTTACGATGAGGTACCTTTCATTGAAGGGAATCAACAAATCCTCAACCACTACACGCCAAATAAACTGGAAGATGATCGAGATGAAGGCGATGCAGACCCTTCATACCAATATGAAACCCTTTCTGGTAGCTATGACCCAATTACAAAAATATACACACAAATTCGTTCAAAAACTGAGTTAAACGACCCATCAAACGAATCTAGTGGAAAGAATCGCATCGAAGAAAGTTTGAATTTCTACTATCACGTAGAAACACCTAGCGACGAAAGGTACGTAGACTTTACTGGCTCTTGGGATACCACTCAGATTTGCGCTGATGGACAAAATGCTGTCATGAGAATGGTATTTGATTCTGAGGGCGCTACCGTATCAGGGAAAGAGTGCAATGCAAACTCACCGGCAGATCTTGAAGACTCAGGCAAGAAGTATACCTATGAAGAGCTTGCTGCAATTGACTATTGGTGGTTTAACATTTCAGGACGTGAATCAAAAGCAACACTGACAGATCTAAACTCAGTTGTGCGCTTCTGTGATGATACTGACAATGGTTATATTCCTGGTTCAGGAGATAAATGTCCTGTTGATGCAAATGGTAATAACCAAGAATACATCATTAAATGGGAATACCAACCTGCTGGTACTAACTGGGACGAAGGATTGCTAACTCGCCGTAAAATGACTCCAGACGGATCAACAACAGGCCGTGTGAGCATCATGCAAAAAATCAACTAACCTTTGAGTTAATTTGATGACTTATTAATAAACCAGAAGCTGAGCTTCTGGTTTTTTCATTTTTAACACACATGAACCTTCAAACAACCATCAACGTAGATACAGAAACAAAGAACTATCGAGAACAACATGGAGTTTGTTATGAATCTACTCATTGAATCATTTGAAGGCGGGATCTACTTGGCTTACCAAATCATTGGCGAGCAAAAGCAGTTAATCAAAGACGACCACCAGCACCCAATGAAGTTTTTGAGTGTTAACCAAGCCCGCGACCACTTCAGTGATCAAGGCGTATCGTCAGCAATGCTGATACACAACAGTGCATACGACGAGATGTGCGGTGAGCATTGTGGTAACACCCAACCGTTCGAAATTGATTTGAAGTGGAGTTAAATCAACTTCAAATCAATCGCAATAAAAATTGAAAGGCTTGCAGCGATGCAAGCCTTTCTTATGGGAATCGCTTTCCCTATCTGCACTGAAATCAGCGCAATGTTCGTTTCTGTCTACGTTTGATGTTTTGCTCTTTCACTACAAAGTCGAACAGCGGAGCAAACAGGTTAGCAAACAAGATCGCCAACATGATGCCCTCTGGATAAGCAGGGTTGAGCACTCGAATACCGACCGTCATCACACCGATCAGAATCCCGTAAGCCCACTTACTCTGATTAGTAAACGCGGCAGAAACTGGGTCGGTTGCCATAAAGAAAGTGCCAAAGGCAACACCGCCCAATACAAAGTGCCAGTAGAACGGCATCGAGAACATCGAGTTGGTATCAGAGCCAATCCAGTTCAGTAAACTCGACGTTGCCACAAGCCCAACAATCACACCAGCCACAATGCGCCAAGACGCTATCTTCATGACGATCAAAATCAGACCTGTCAACATGATGAGCAATGAAGAAACCTCGCCCATCGAACCCGGAATATTACCGATAAAGGCGTCCATCCAAGTGATCGCCTCGCCAGTCATGTTATTGATGAGTGACGCGCTACCACCTTCATACCATTGGCTTAAAGGTGTTGCACCAGAATAACCATCGGCTGCCACCCATACTAAACCTCCCGACATGTTGGCAGGATAGGCAAAGTAGAGAAAGGCTCGACCAGCAAGCGCTGGATTAAGGAAATTTCGCCCTGTGCCACCAAACAGCTCTTTCGCGACAACGATACCAAAGGTGATACCTAGCGCTGCTTGCCATAACTGGATAGTCGGTGGAAGAATTAAGGCAAAGAGAACCGAGCTAACAAAAAATCCTTCGTTGACCTCATGCTTACGTACAACGGCAAACAGCACCTCCCAGAAACCACCGACGACGAAAACTGTCGCGTAAACGGGTAAGAAGTAGAGAGCCCCGAGCAGCATTTGACTTCCCCAGCTACTTACTATCAATGACTGTGCATCAGCAAATGCCCACGACAAGCGCCAGCTACTCTCAATAACCGAGGTAAGTTCGTTAAGTTGATAACTGGATGTAAGTGCCGAGACACTCTGGTGCCCGACGTTATACATGCCCCAGAACATGGCAGGGAAAGTCGCCAGCCACACCAAAATCATAATACGCTTGAGATCGATACTATCTCGAACATGGGTCAAGCCTCGGTTTACGTTGCCGGGCGTATAAAAGATGGTGGCAAACGCCTCATAGACAGGGTAAAGCTTTTCGTATTTACCTCCGGCTTCAAAACGCGGGGCTACGTCTTCTAATCGTTTCTTCAAACTCATAATCTCAATCACCTTATTGCTTGAGTTATGGTTTTCTACGCACCAACTGCTCTATTTGAACAATTTTTAGCTATTTTTAATCAAATTTGTATTGAAAATCCGAGTATCCGGAAATCGACCTGATATTGAAAAGAAAGGCGTATAAACAACAAAGCCCCAGCAATGGCTGAGGCTTATCTGGTCTTACGCACGTCTTCGTTATTTCACACACATCACATTAAGTAGTGAGGAGCCTTTAAGCTGGTTTACGTTACCGTTAGTAAACAGGCCTTTTTTATCTGCTCCCCAATAAGGAAGATGCATTGGCCAGTTCTGATTTTCCATGACCTTCGACCCTAAGAGACTTTGCCACTGCTTTTCAGTCAACAGCGTCATATTAATCTTATCACATACTAATTCGGCACTGTCGTAATCGAGTCGGCTCCAAGGTTTACCTTGCTCCATATAAAACTGTTGTTCATCACCTAAAAGATAAGGAATCGCATATTTACTACCCGCAACACTCGCTGTCATGCGTATTTCAATGTTCAGATCATTGTCTGAATTTGCACCATGACTAGGGAAAGCTTGAATGGCAGCAGCACTCGCGACTGCAGCTTTTTGAGCAGCTGCTATCGGCTTCGGCGCTGGTTTCGCTGCTACTTTAGCCTTAACTGGGGCTTGATGCTTAACCGTTTTTGGCTCTGCCGTTTTTGACTTCATTGCTTTGGTCACGACCGGTTGTGAAGAAGAGGTCTTCGATTTATCAACCATACGAATAAAGGCTTCGCCATAGCCAGAAACCTTACGTACCTGAGCTAAGTCTTTTCTCGCATCAGAGAAAGTAGAATAAGGACCAATTAGGCAGCGATAGTCTCCACCTTCGGGCTTCATCCATACGTTAGTTGAAATCTTCTCATACAATGGCTTTGCTTTGCTCAGTGACAAAGGCTTATTCAACAAACCACATTGAACCCAAAACAGCTCATTATCTGAATGATGTTTAGGCGCTTTATTGCCCCAAACGCCTTTACCAATCGGACATGATTGTTCTAGCTGTGGTAACTGATTGGTGCTTGCCTGAGTCGCATCGCATAGAACCGATTCGGCATTAACTTGGCTTGATACCAACAGGGATGCAGCAATAAGCCCCATACGATAATTTCTAACCACAGCACGACATACAACATTCATTGTCAACTTCATAACCACCACTTAAACCCTCTAGGGGTTAATTATTACCGAACAAATGTCGATAAAACATGAATTCCATTTTAAGTACTATTGACTCTATCAATGGTACTAAGTTCCAAATTCATTAAGCAAAAAAAGAGCCGTAATTGCTTACGACTCTTAGTTTAGTGATTTTTTTTACTAAAAATCAAACTGAACTATCACCCTTTATAGATTTTCGGGTTAAACACGTCACGTAACCAGTCGCCTAGTAGGTTGATAACTAGAACCAATGTCACCAAAAGCACACCTGGGAATGCAGTGATCCACCATGCTCCTGAGAAGATGTAGTTAAAACCAGTACTGATCAGGGCACCGAGTGACGGTTGGTCTACCGGAAGGCCTAAACCTAGGAAAGAAAGTGCCGCTTCTGACATGATGGCATTTGCCACCTGTACTGTAGAGATAACCAAAATCGGTGATAAACAGTTAGGCAGAATATGACGGAACATGATACGAGGTGCTCTAAAGCCCATCACACGTGCCGCCTCTACGTACTCTTTCTTCTTCTCTGCTAATACTGATGCACGAATAGTACGCGCATACTGCGGCCATTCTGCGATACCAATGATCACCACCAGCATCACCACAGCGTATTGTGCATAAAAATCACTACCGAAACTTGCCTTAAAGATGGCCGAGACAATGATCGCAACCATCATGGTTGAGAACGAAAGCTGAACATCTGCGAAGCGCATCAAGAAGCTATCAATACGGCCACCGAAGTAACCTGCAGACAAGCCAATGATGATACCAAGCGTCAGTTGTAGACCTACCGCTAAGAAACCAATGGTCAGTGATAAACGAGAACCGTAAAGCATAGTCGATAAAATATCACGGCCTTGCTCATCCGTTCCTAGCAAGAAGCGTTCTTCGCCGTCTTCCATCCATGATGGTGGAAGTTCTGAGTCCATGATATCAATCGATGTCACGTCGTACGGGTCTGTTGGCGCTAGGATAGGTGCAGCTAGAGCCATCACCAAGAAGATTGAGAAAATGGCGAAGCTCACCATTGCCACTTTGTCGCGTAAGAAGTAATACACAATGTCAGATTGCTTAAAACGTTCCCAGCGAGACGGCACTGTCGATGTCTGTTCCATGATTATGCTCCTTTCCCTGTGATGTTAACGGTTGGGTTGATAACACCGTAAAGCAAATCAACAATCGTGTTAGTCACGACGAAAATAAGACCAACAAAAATAACGTATGCAGTAATCAGTGGTGTATCTACACGGTTGATTGCTTCTAAGAATAAGAAGCCTGTACCTGGCCACTGGAAAACAGTTTCCGTAAGAATGGTGTAAGCCACCATCGTACCAATCTGAACACCACCAACGGTAAGTACCGGTAGCATGGTGTTTTTCAATGCATGTTGGTAATAGATTTTGTTTAGCGCTAGGCCTTTCGCTTTACCAAACTTAATGTATTCAGAACTTAGAACTTCTAACATTTCAGAACGAACTAGACGAATAAACAGCGGCAGCATGATAGATGCCAGAGCAATACTCGGAAGTACTAAGTGTGCAAGGCCATCTAGCGTTAAGAAGCCAGACTCCCAACCAAACCAGTTGGCCGTATCACCACGTCCAAATGACGGCAGCCAACCGAGCTCGATAGAGAACACATACATCAGCATGATTGCAGTTAAGAAAACAGGAACCGAGATACCGACACTACTGCCTGCCATAATCAATTTGGTAAAAAAGCTTTTTGGGTGAATCGCAGAGTAAACGCCGAGTGGGATCGACATACAAACAATAATTAAAGAAGCACCAAATACCAGCTCCAGAGTTGCCACTAGTTTATCTAGAATCACATCAACTGCAGGTCGCTTAAAGAAGTATGATGTACCAAGATCACCCTGTAGAGCTGCGCCTACAAAGCGAGAGTATTTTGTAACGAAGGGATCATTTAAGCCGAGTTCATCGCGTAGCGCTTGACGCTCCGCCTCTGAAACAGATTGACCGACTAACTCACGTAACGGGTCGCCCAGGTTATCCTGAATGGCAAACGCCACCAAACTGATCACAAACATCACTATCAGTGCCTGAAACAGGCGCTTGACCAGAAACGTAACCATTCCTTGCCCCTTATCTATCCATGACTATCTAATCGAAATCCGCGACTAGACAACAAAAAATTCAGTCTTAAAAAAGGTATTTAGCCAGACTGAAGGAAGACCAAATACCGAAACTTAAATCTATCTCTTAATAATATTGAGAGCCTGAAAGCTTCAGGCTCTCGATTCTAGCAAGCTAGATTATTTTACAACTAGGTCGCCGAAGTAAGGCATAACCATTGGGTTTACTACGTCTGCTGCACCTACGTTAGATTTCGCGCCCCACGCTTCACTCTGCCAGTGTAGAGGAACGAAGACTGCATCGTTGTAAAGTGTTGCTTCAACGCCTTTCAGCATCTTAGAACGCTTAACTGGGTCAGTTTCAGTATTAGAAGCTTCTACAATCGCATCCATTTCTGGGTTTGAGTAGCCAGAACAGTTGTATTGACCACGGCCAGTCTCTTCGTTACGAGTCATTGTTAGGAACTCGTTGAAGTTAGCTGAATCTTCAGTATCTGAGTGCCAGCCGATCATCATCATGTCTGCTGAACATAGATCAAATTCTGGCCAGTACTGTGCTTTAGGCATTGTCTTAAGATCAACTTTGATACCAATCTTAGACAGCATTGCCGCAGACGCTTGCGCAACTTTCGCATCGTTCACGTAACGGTTGTTAGGCGCTGCCATAGTTAGTGTAAAGCCGTCTTCGTAGCCCGCTTCTTTCATCAGCTCTTTCGCTTTTTTCAGATCGTAACGAGGAACTAGATCTTCGTTGTGACCCGCGTAGCCTGTTGGGCTCTGCTGACCAGCAGCTGTCGCGAAACCTTTCATGATTTTCTTAACAATACCTTCATTGTTAATCGCATGAACGATCGCTTGACGAACGCGCACATCTTTCAGTGCTTCGTTGCTGTTTTGGTTCATTTGGAACGTAATGATACGAGTACCAGGTAGCGTTACTAGATCGATGTTCTTAGCTTTTTTAACACGCTTGTGATCGTTTGGCGCAACAGGGTGAATCATATCAACGTCGCCAGAAAGAAGTGCTGCTACACGCGTTGCATCTTCTTTGATTGGCACAAGTGTTAACTTGTCTACGTTACCTTCAGTTTCTGTGTCCCAGTAATCGTTGAAACGCTCGAACGTTACTTTAACGCCTTGCTCACGCTGCGTTACGATAAATGGACCAGTACCAGAAACGTTAGTCGAAGCAAACGAGTTACCGTGCTTAACTAGCTCAGATTTGTCATTACCTTCCGCTGTTTGACCAGAGTAGAACTTGCTGTCCATTGGGAAGATGTAGGTTGCTGTTTGTAGTACTAGTGGGTAAGCCGCTTTTGATACTAGCTCAACTGTGTAGTCATCCACTTTTACCATTTTTTCGTATGGCGTGAAGATAGACTTAAAGTCTGGAGAAGCTTGTAGACGTTCAAAAGTCCACACAACATCATCAGCAGTCAGTTCGTTACCAGAGTGGAATTTCACGCCTTTACGTAAGTTAAAGCGGAAAGTCGTTTCATCAACACGCTCCCAGCTAGATGCTAGGCGGCCTTCAAAATCCATCTCTTGAGTGAAACGTACTAGAGGGTCAAACACCATGTGAGACATTTGCAGTGTGCCACCAGACAGCTGCTCGTGCGGGTCAAGTGATACCGGGTCAGCTGCGTAGCCAACGGTAATATCTGCTGCTGCTGCACTAAAGCTTAGGCCAGCTGCCATTAAAGCTACTGCTAATTTGCTTTTCATGGTTTTCATTGCATAACTCCTTCATGCGGGAATCCAGATCCCTAGTTGTTGTATTTGCGTCTGTTTATTGTTTTTAGCAAGCTAAACTCCAGCCTGCTGATTTTTATACCGCGGCTTGTGCCACTGCTTTTTCTTCTCTTAAACCTGTAAATTCAGGCATTAAAGAAATTAGGTGTTTGCTGTATTCATGCTGAGGCGATTGGAATAGCTGCTCAGTTGGCGCTACTTCCAATAGTTCTCCCATTTGCATCACACCAACACGATCACACATTTGGCGAATAACCGGTAAATCGTGACTGATGAACAGCATGGTTAGGTTGAGCTCGTCTTGTAAATCTTTTAATAGGTTAAGGATCTGAGCCTGAACCGATACATCCAGCGCCGAGGTAGGTTCATCACAAATCAAAAGACGTGGACGAGTTGCCAAGGCGCGAGCGATAGAAATACGCTGACGTTGGCCACCTGAGAATTCGTGTGGGTATTTAACCCCAGCCATCTTGCCTAAACCAACGTGCTCTAGCAGGTCGTTAACGATCTGACGAGTTTCATTCTCGTTACGCGTAAGTTTATGGAATCGGATCGGCTCAGCAATGATGTCGAATATCTTCATTCGAGGGTTCATTGATGTATAAGGGTTTTGGAAAACCATCTGCATTTGACGACGCATTGGGCGACGTTCTTTTTCAGATTTAAGTCCCGTAAGATCAACGCCTTCAAACGTTACCTTGCCTGAGTTAGGTGCGTACAAACCAGCAATCACACGAGCAATCGTTGATTTACCCGAACCAGATTCACCAACAAGACCAAAAGTTTCACCTTCATGTACTTCAAAGCTCACGTTATTTGACGCCTGAACGTACTCACGACGACTCTCAAAGAAAGAATCCTTGGTAGTAAAGCGTAAGTTTACATTTTCAACATTCAACAGTGGACCAGTGTAATCACGGTGATCTTGGCTTTGACCCAACCAATGGTTTTTCACATCAAGTGGTTCCATCTCATGTGCTTCTTCGATGTAGCTCACAAGAGGGAAACGATCAAGTTTACGATCTGAACGCGGAACCGCGGAGATAAGACTGTGCGTGTAAGGGTGTTCAGGAGTACCAAGGACTTTCGCCGTCGGACCAAACTCAACCAAATCACCACGATACATAACGGCTACGCGATCGGTAACATTAGATACCACACCCATATCGTGTGTTACCAACATACAACCTACATTCTTCTTAATACATAGGTCGCGAATCAAACCCAAGATCTGATCTTGAATAGAAACATCCAGTGCGGTTGTTGGTTCATCGGCGATGATTAGGTCAGGTTCACCTGCCAGTGCGATCGCGATAACAACACGCTGACGCATACCGCCAGAGAATTGGTGTGGGTACTGCTTTAAACGGTTTTCTGGTTGCGGAATACCAACTTGGTTCATCAAATCTAATGAGCGCTGGTAGGCTTCTTGATCCGAAACCTTCATGTTGGCATGAATCGTCTCTTTTAACTGCTGTTCTACTGTGAATAGAGGGTTAAGAGAAGTCATTGGATCTTGGAAGATAAAACCAATCTTTGAGCCGCGAACAGAACGCATCTGTTCAGGAGATAAGCCTGAAACTTTTTCACCGTCCAGAAATACCTCGCCGCTAGCAATGCGACCAGGAGGGCTCAGCAAATCGATCACAGCATTACCTACTGTTGATTTGCCTGCACCAGACTCGCCTACAACGCCAACAATTTCACCACGTTCAATGTTGAACGAAAGTGATTTCACTGCGGCGTGAACTCCATGACGAGATGGGTATTCGATACGAAGATTTTTTACTTCTAAAAGTGACATTACCAGACCTCTACTGCTTTGGCAGCTTTCTGCCCTGTCTGCAAAATTGAATCCATTCTTACCAGAATATTGTTCTGATATTTTATACGGTTGACAATTTGGCAAATAATTCACAGAAAAGCAACAAAAATAGGATAAAAAGTCGACATTAAACGCTTAGCAAGTAAAAATGCCACATAAGTATTCACTCGAAGAGCATATAGTAATGAAATTCAGCATTATATTTCCAATAATAAATACTCACAAACCCCTTACTACTGCGTACTTGTAGAGTTAAACATATCATTCAAAGCACATATCCCCACCAGTCACCAAGATCAAATAATTATTCCAAAAAAAAATTAACACTATAGAAACAAACGCTAACTTTACCAATTTAAGCAAACAAAACAACCAGACAAGACCAACCTAACCACACATTCAACCATATGAATTATTTTGATAAATACAAACAAGAAAAACGAAAGACTCAATAAATCAAAGGATTTTTTAAACAACAAGATTCGAAGAAATCTGTCAAATACAGGCCTTAGAGAACATATTTAACGTCAAATTTCACTTTTCATAAAAATCCTTAGACCAAACCTATTAATTTGTCGAATGATTGGTGGTTAGTTTTATATAAAATTAGATATCGATCTGCACATTTGATAAAGCAAATCGCTCCGTATAAGCACCATAATGAAGATAAAGGGTAAGAGCCTGCCTTGTTATATGGAGGGGGAGATTTACGGAGGTGACATCAGGCAAGATGTCGAAGCGGTTGAAGTCCCAGCATTCAAAATTGAGGATTACTGAAACGAGATATGTAAAAAAGCCCCGTCATTTCTGACACAGACGTCTAGTTGAGGCTTCTTAAGATGTTCAGTGAAGAGACATCCCTTGAACATCAGGTGAACCCCACTTGGGTTCCAATCTAGTG
>NZ_AJZM02000418.1 GCF_000272405.2 Vibrio tasmaniensis 1F-187 | reverse complement strand
AACCGATATGACCATATATCAGTTTCACATATCGGTATTACATATCGGTTTTTTAGTTAATAAAAGGATAACCATGTTAGACCGCATCGAATATCAATTTTACGTTTTAGTGATGAATATCTTTTCATCGCTGTATCTGTTTACCTTTTATTGGGGGACGCTGCTGAGCTTTTTGTCTGGCTTATTTCTTCCTGTTATGTACTTCGACAAACCAGAAAGAGACGATCTCGACACGTGGTTTCGAAGGATCATCATTGCAGCCGGAGTGCTACTGTTTATCTTTGGGACACTCTCTAACTTTAGCATTCCCGCTTTGATAAATTGGGCAAAAGCGCTTCACGGTGCGCCACTCGTTAATCTCCATTACTCTCTCTCTGAGTGGCTTTTAATCCCTATCTTTGGCGCCGGTATATTTACCCACTGGTGGGGACGTCGTCACCTATCAGGCAAAATTAACCAACTCAAAATAAAGCACACCAAGCGAACCGAAGTCGCACGTGACGAACGTACCGACGTACGAAATGTTCGTGACTACTTACCCGAAACGGTGGATTACGATCCCGAAGATCACATCGATTTAAAAAAGGGCGTTTTTGTCGGTTTAGACGTTAACAGACAACCGCAATATATCCCTTTAAAAGATCTGCAAAAACAACATGCCGACATTTTAGGGACGACAGGCGCAGGTAAAGGTGTGGCATCGGGTTTGATTTTGTACCAACTGATTCAAGCCGAAGAAGGCGTGTTTGTACTCGATCCAAAAAACGATGAATGGGCACCGCATCTTCTCAAAGCCGCATGCGAAAAAGCGGGTAAACAGTTTCACCTGATCGACCTTAATAGTCCGTTACCGCAACTGAATTTATTGGCAGGCGCAACCCCCGAACAGATTGAAGAACTGTTGGTTGCGGGGTTTAGCTTTGCAGAGAAAGGTGACATTGCCGACTTCTATCGAATTGACGACCGTAAAGCAGCAAGGCAATCCCCACAAAAAGCAACGGAAGAAGAGCGCGAAACGTTCACCGGCTTATTTAATTCAGCTCATGTTCAAGGCATGAAAGATACCGTTAAGGCATTCTATGGAAAGATGGAAGAACTCTCAGAGGTAAATTCTGTTAACGCCCCTGACGGTTTAAACATGCAATCCATATTTGATGAGGGCGGTTGTTGTTACATCATTGGATCACTCAGAAACGCAAAAATCATCATGACACAAAAGATGATTTTGATTCGACTGTTTCAACTCGCAGAGATGCGCGACCGCGTCAACAGCACCCCAAAGCCCATCGCCATTTTCTTGGATGAATTGAAATATCACATTTCAAAAGCGGCAATGGAAGGTTTAGGGGCAGCGCGAGATAAAGGCATTCACATGTTTTTGGCACATCAATCTGTTGCTGATTTACGAGATTGCCCTGCTGATTTAAACAGTGATGCGGTCGTCGGAGCGGTCGTAGAAAACACAAAATTTAAGTTGGTGTACAAACTTCAAGATCCCGAAACCGCCGAATGGGTAGCGAAAATGTCCGGCACTATTTTAGTGGATGATGAAAGCCGTACGGTGGAGTTAAACGCTGCCCTTACCGAAACGGTAGAAGGTCGTCGAAACATAAGGCTGGCTGAACGATACTTTGTTGATACCAACATGCTGCTCAACTTGCCGCCTTTTGTGAGTTATATATTCACAGCAACCGAAGTACCCAAACCCTCATTAATTTCCCCCATAAAAGTGAAAAAGAGCACGCTTGAAAACTTTGAGGTCGTACGACAAAGAGAATTAAAAGTCAGCGAAGAGGAGACCATAAATACAGCTACCCCCACCTCAAATCAATCCGACGAATTAACAGAAGATGCTCATCACGAACAAACGTCGACGCCTCATCAAGATCTTGACGAGCCATTACCTCAGCAAAATGAAACGACTGAGATAACCGAAAGTAGCAACACTGAGAATAGTGAAGTGGAAGACGCAATGTACAATTTTGAAGTAGTAACAAGTGACAAGATCACCAACGAAAATGATTCAGAAGAAACACAACATGACATGACCTTTGAAACGATAAAGAAAGACACAACGAGTGGCGATGAGTCTCCCAATACAGCAAATCTCCCCCCTTCATCACCAACCAATAACCCATCAAATAAAACGCATCAACAAGAATCCCCGCAAGAAAACAAAGCCTCTGAGGATGCTTGTCATGCAGGGTTAGAAGCATTAAAAAACAGCTAAGGTAAGGAACTAACATGCACCAACTTCAATTTAAACCACTCATACACCTTTGGGATAGATCGGTTTATCAATCTGGATCGCTTACGACGGCCAATTTGCCATTAATGCGCTTTTCTCGGTTGAAGCATTTTCCACGAACCCAAAAAATCCCAACCCAATTTTTTGCCGAGACGCACTAGAAATATTCCTGCAAGAGATCCGCGCGGTAAGAAAGAGCATCCAGACTGAGCACTCGAAGAGAAAAAGTGAATGGGGTGACATCAACCTGGTGCCGTTTGTAGCAGAAAAACACCGCCTTGAAATGAAGATCGACGATAAACGCTTATGCCGCAGCACGGGGCTTTTATTAAAAACATTTTCATCCGCCAATGGCTACCTCTTGGACTTACATCGAGCGCAACACAATGAAGAACTCTCAGACAGCGACTTCTTGGAATGTCGAGCAGCATTGCTTCAATCCATGAGTAGTTTGGTTCACAGCATTGCAACCAAAAACCAAGTGTTTCATGTTGAACGTAAAAAATTGGAGGGCATAAATGAATAAAGGTATGCATATAAATGACGCTTTACTACAAGGGAAAAGACTTGAAATGAGTGTTCTTTCGTTTTTGCATCAAGAGATATACAGTAACTTTGATAACTTAATGGCCCTGATTAAAATAAAGCAACCCAACCTTTCTCGGTTGTTAAAGAGAATGGTCAATAAGAGATTATTAGAAAAACATTCACTGACATTAGACACATGTAAAATTTCATTATGGGGGATAACCGACAAAGGAATACATCTAGTCGGCGACAGTGATCACGCACCAATGCACTGCTTTACACCAAGTAGAATTAGTTTAGTCACGCTTAATCACACATTAATGAACCAAAGAGTTTTCATTGCACTTAAACATTTGAATTGGACAGGTTGGACTAATGCTGACCGTCATACGTTTAAAAAAATGTATCCTATCTCTCATCGTCCCGATGCCATCGTCAGCCCACCTTCAGGAGGAATGGTTGCTATTGAGACAGAATTGACGCTCAAAACACCCATCCGATACCGCTCAATTATGAAGAGTCACATCCAAGCCAAAAGCAAAGGTTTTTGGGGGCATGTGATCTACGTGGTTCGAGATGAAGAATATAAAAAAATGCTCAACCGGCGATTTGATAACATTAAATTCATTCCCTTTGATAACTCACGTCATGACTTTGAAAAGTATCGCAGCATGGTGTCCATTTTTACCTTAGCCGAAGTCAGCCAACTCACTCAAAGTAACTAATCCCTTAAAATCTTAACTATCAGCTCTCTCGCTGAGGGCTAATGCTATCTGGAGAAAATCTTATGCGCGTATTCATCGCAGAAAAACCATCCCTGGCTACCGCCATCTTTAAAGGACTTGGCGGCAACCCAACGACCGATAAAAAAGCCGGCTATTACGAAAAAGGGAGTGACATTGTCACGTGGTGTTTTGGCCATTTGCTGTCCCTCAAAGATCCCGAAGACTACGACAGCAACCTCAAACGCTGGACATTAGACAGTCTACCGATTCAAACTCGATTCCCTCCACAATATAAACCTCGTTCCGATTCTAAAAAGCAGCTCGATACAGTGATTGGTTTCATCAAAAAAGCGGACTCGATTGTTCACGCCGGTGATCCCGATCCGGAAGGCTGCTTACTCATCGATGAAATCCTAGATCACGTTGGCAACAAGAAGCCGGTGCAACGTCTATTGATTGCTGATTTAAACGATAAACCCGTCAAAGCGGCGTTGGCCAACATGCAGCCTAATGAGAAATTCAGACCGCAAACGAACAAAGCTTTGGCTCGCTCAATCGCTGACCAATCCTTTGGGTACAATCTGACGCGCTCTTATACACTCAAAGCAAGAGAGAAAGGGTTTGATAACGTTCTCAACATTGGCCGTGTCATCAGCTCTTTGGTCGGTATGGTGAATCAGCGTACCTTGGCTAACCAGAATCATGAAAAAAGCCATTATTATGAGCTCTACGGCACCTTTGATATCGAAGGATTAAAGATAAAAGGCAAATTACAGCCCCATGATGAGCTTGAACTCGATGATAAAAATCGAATGATTGACCGGTTTCAACTCGAAGTGATTAAGGACGCAGACAAAGGTGAAAAAGGCACCGTAGAAAAACGGGAAGTCAAAGAAGAAAAGCGTCAGCCGCCCATGCCTTTCAACTTATCCAAACTGCAAATTACGGCGTCAAAGAAGTGGGGTTACAAACCCAAAGAAACCCTCGATATTGTTCAAAAACTGTATGAAACCCATCAATTACTGACGTACCCTCGAAGTGATAACCAATATCTATCCGAAGCGCATTTAGAGAATGCGGCCAACATCTTGGGCGCCATTCAAAAAACCAGCCCAAACCTAGCCGCATCGATCCAGTCCGTCGAACCGACCTCAACTCATAAAGCCTTTGACGGTTCAAAAATAGAAGCGCATCACGCCATCATTCCAACAGAAAAAGACGGCGTAGGCATTGTGCTCTCTGATAAGGAGAGAAACATCTATGAACTCGTCTCTAAACACTTTGTCGGTCTGTTCTACCCTGAGTCCGTACGAGAGAAAGTGACAATAGACATTGGTTGCTGTTTAGGGCGCATTTACCGCGCCACACAAACCACAAGACTGGCACTAGGGTGGGAAACGCTTTTTAAGGGTGACAATGAAGACAAGCCCAATGACAACACCGATGATTTAAAGCCCTTACAGCAAGGTGATACCGGTGTGTGCGAAAGCCTAGAAATGCTGACCAAAGAAACTCAACCGCCTAAGTACTTTGATGATGCCAGTCTTTTGAAAGCTATGACGGAAGCGGCCAAGTTTGTGCAAGATCCCGCGTTACGAAAACAACTTGAAGCCAAAGACAAAAATACCAAAGGCGAAAATGGCTCTATTGGTACAGAAGCAACGCGAAGTGGCCACATCGAGAAGCTAGGTAGCCTCAAGCACCTTATTAGCGTGCAAAAGGAGAAAGGCTATAAGAACCCTGTCTATAAAACGACAGAATCTGGACAAGAGTTCTGTGCCTTATTGCCGCCAGAAATCATCATGCCGGACATTTCTGCAATTTGGGAGGGTGACTTAGACAGGATAGGTAAAGGACAGTACAGCGTCGCTGAGTTCGTTAAAACGGTAGACACGTATATCCATGAGCGCGTGAACCAAGTCAAAACCGAAGGGGTGCCTATCACCATTAAGGATGGGATAACCTGTCCGAGTTGTAATGAAGGGTTATTACTCAAAAGAAAAGGGAAGAACGGGGCGTTTCATGCCTGCAACCGTTATCCGGATTGCAAAACCACCTTTCCTGATGATAATGGTAAACCGAACTTAAATCCCAAACCGAAAACACCTCAGCCTCAAGCCAGTGACACAGAATCCTGTCCAAAGTGTAACAAAGGGTTGATTCGTCGAGCCGGTAAACGTGAAGGGTCGTTTTGGTGGGGATGCAGTGGTTTCCCTACCTGCAAAGTTCGATTTTTTGACAAAGACGGGAAGCCAGATCGAGATAAAGGTGTACTTTAATATACGCTAATTAGATAAAGAGAGTCTGCAAGCTCTCTTTATTTATAAATAGGCATTTATGCCTATTTTTTCGATGATTTACTAGGTTTTAGTGCCGGGTTATTACCTGGAGTTTTTTTGTTATCACGACGACGTTGATCAACTTTACCAGTTGAGTCTGCAATTGGTTTAGGACCTGGTTGAAGAGCCATAATAGTATTCCTTTCAAAGTTAAATAATGGATGAATAAACAGTGCATATTCAACCAGTAACCTAACACAAAAGTAAAGCGGTTCAAAGTTCAAACAACTTAGGGTTTCCCCCTCATTTATGATCGCTCAGTAAGTGAGGTTTGAGGTCCAACGGAACGAAAGTGTACGATTAAATAGTTAAATTATTGATTTTATATGCATTTTCCTCAATTCTTCTTATTCATGTCAGCAATAAATAAGAGGGCGAGCTGAATATCTTCAATTTATTGCCGAGAGTGACCGTGTCACTCGTTAGCTCGCTGTTATTAACATTCGATTTTTCACTATGAGCCTTTGGCTAGTTAAAGTGTCATTTAAAGCAGTGAATTGACCAAAACGCCTTTCTAGGAATAATAAACACCTGAAATTATTGGTATGCTCATTACTGAATATAATAATGAGCAACTGACTGATGGCTAAAGACAACTACCCTTTCCCTCATTCCCGATCGATGTATTGGTCTGATCCAAGTACGACGGCAACGTATGAGGAAGCGGTCGCCATGTTCGAGGCGCAAACCGACGTTCAAAAAAAGATGATGAATAACCCTATCGTCGCGCCTAAAACTCAAACATTGATAGACCAAAGACAAGCGCAAGCTGAAGCTGTGGCGAAAGTGAGACAAGAGACGGCCTCCTTCGCTCCTAGCTCGCCCTCTTCTCCGAGTTTCGGGGGTATGCCCACGCCTTCCCCTTTAGCGTCCCCAGAACTGAATGCTCTCTCTGACATTCCTACCGAGGTTTGTCTCGATAATGTGTTTATGCTTGGTTGGTATCAGGTTGAAGAAACAGGGCAAATTGATTTGATGTGGGATGAGCTCTTTACCCCTGAGACTTCTCAGAAAACTATCAATTTCATTAAAGGTCAGAATCGTCATTTAAATTCTTATGTGAGGCAGGGAGAGATAGTTGTTCTACCGACAATGAAACCGGTTGAGAAGAAAGATAAGCAAGCTCTCAAGGATTTAAAAGAGGAGGCTCAAGCCGCGAGTACTGAGCTGGCGAAACTGAACAATGAAGAGGTAGCGACATTACATCGTCACTTTGATTTGTTTTCCTATCAGCTAGAAAAGCGCATAAGAGAGGATGGATTACCGACTGATTATTATGCTCAGGTGTCTACTGGCGTTGGGGCTACGGCTACGATTGTTGAGCAGAACTTAAAGAACATCCAAAATGTTGTTTTAGATATTAATGATTTGTATGCGTCACAAGTGGCTATGGCAAGTCGAACCGGTGGAATGAATTACGGTTCGTTTATCGCCGAGCGAGCGACCTTATTTCAAAAGTTGGACGGCTCGTTTGCGATGCTCTCTAAGCGAAGTGTTGAAATCCCAGCTTATCGTCAGGTTAAGCGTAATTTAAAGCTCTCCACGAAATCGGTAATCCATCACGCGGATGAAATATTGAAATCAGGTTTTGTGCCAAGCCTTGGAAAGCGAACCGCGAATATTGCTATCGGAATTTCTGCTGCGAGAGGGTTAGGTTATATCGGTCTAGGTATTGGCATTGCGAGTGGCGTAGATAGCATTTACGAAGCTTGCAAAGTAGACGACTCTGGGGATTGTGGAAAGACAACATCCCGTGAGGTCGGTGGATTTATTGGTGGATGGTATGGAGGGAGTGTAGGTGGTAGTGCTATGACTTCTGGCGTGTTACTTGTTCTAGGTGTTGTCGGTATAACTTCTGCGCCTGTTCTCGCAATTGCTGCGGTAGGCTCATTTGTGGTGGGGGGAGCTGTTGGTGGTGTAGCTGGCTCAACGGCAGGGAAGTCTGCTGGTGATGGTGCTTACTTTGTTTATGAATGGCTTACGGAGTAATTATGTCAAATGCTGTTTGGTGGGAGTTTTTTATTATGATACCTGCCGCAATTTTTGGAGCTTACGCTATAGTTTGGTCGGTTCCTGGAGTTGTCATGAGCGCTATGGTTTCTTTAGGAGATCCTCAGCGAATAGTTTTTATTGATCATCAACTGTCTAAGAATGTGGATAAATTGCATGCAAATAGGATGTGTATGATTTCTGCTTACATCAATACAAGGTTGTTCCATTATTGGGTTAAGTATCCATTTATTCATAAACGAGCTACCACTGACTCTGTAAAATTCAAAGTGTTTATGTGGGTCAATGCACTAGGTGTGTGGAGTTGGATCGGACTGATTTGTTTTGTTTTACTTGCTAAAGGGGTCGGGATTTAACTTAAATGCTTTAGTGCATATCAATAACCCCTCCCACAAGCGCAAGTTCACTACTTGCGCTACTCCCAACAAATCAGTAAAGACCTTGTTGAAATATAACGAAGGATATAGATCCTAGCTGTCAGCCTTTATAAATAAAGGGCTGACAGCTTACATTGGACTTTTCGCTGAAATGGGCGCAAACCCCATCAATGTAAAATTACCTCATGAAATGTCGTCGCTTATTTAACATAGTGATATCAGTATTATCATCAATAACCACATCCTCGTATTTCACTCGCATTATCTTCGTTACTGGTTGAGAATCAAAAGTAAATGCTGTGTTAGCTGGAGAGCATTCAACCAGTCCTTGAATATCAGTTTTTAACTTAGGTTTCTCTGTAAAGAATGATTGTAACGTCGCTTCTTCGTTAGGAACATTCGAGATATCCATGTTTGATTCTTGATTTATGAGACGATCTGCACTTGATTTTTTTATCTTTTGAAGCAATGAGCATTGTGATTCTTTCAAAAGATCTATACGTTTTTTCAACTCCAAGGGTGAGCAATCTTTCATCCATTTCTTAATCTGCTTATCTACCACACCCAAGCGGCGAAGCCTGTTCTCATAGACACTCAGTAGTGCTTTGTCTTCATTATTATTCATCTATTGTAACTCCCCCCAATAACAAGTATTACAGTGAAGCATAAAAAAACCCAATAGCGAACTATTGGGCATTTTAATGAGTATATATTTAATAATGTCATTTATTTAAGTAACAAATTGAATTTATGCTGCTTTTAATTGATTTTCATCTTCAACGTACTCTTTCAAATGAGTAAACGCTTTTGATGCCTGACTCGCCGCCTTAAAAATGAATCGTTTATCATTTTTTAAAACCTCAAGCCAATTCGCAATGTAAGATTCATGTTGAACATCGCCCACAACCCCAAAATCTGCCATTAAAAAAGCCGACCCGAGTTCTGCAACGAGCTCCTCAAACGCGTAATCTTTATCACCGAACTTGCTTCCCTTTGTGCGATTAAGTCGAGATTTGTGTCCCGTCCAATGCGTAAGTTCGTGCAACACGGTAGCGTAAAGATTTGCGGTTGATTCAAAGCGATCACGCTCTGGGATAACAATCTCATCCGTCGATGGTCGAAAGAAAGCCTTCTGACCGACGTAGTTAATGGTTGCTCCCGTCGCTTTAAAGAAATCCTCCACATCCTCCCTCAAATCAAGCTCACCTCTCAGATCCGTTTTAGGCTCTGGTTTGGTGATCCCCTCAATCTGATCCAGGTTGAAAACAACAAACGTTTTCAACATCGGAATCGTTTCGATTTTCTCTTTACCATTCACTGTCTTTTCTTTTTCCAAAGACTTGTAAAAAGTAATATGCGTCCCCTTCTCACCTTTAATAACGTTCCCCCCAAGATCTAATGCTTGCTTGAAAGTTAGCCATTGATTCGAGCTAAATTGATTCATTTGAGCACTCATCCAAAGCAACATCACATTCATTCCTGAATACGTGTTACCTGTTAAAAAGTTATAAGGTAGACCGTCGGACTGAGTCACATCCCAAGGACAAGCCCAAGGCTTCACTCCAGCCTCTAGCGCTTCGATAATTTGATTAGTCACCTCTTGATGAAAATCGCGTGGTGTTTTGCTTACTGTTTTCTTAGTAGATTTCGTCATGATTTTTCTCACTCTATGAGAAAAACTACCCCCATACGGGAGTAATTTCCCGTATGGTTGGACGTATCAGTTAAAAGAGATAAACGCTTTTAACTGAACAAATTGTTTGGTTTTCGATAATAGTTAGGTTGGTAGTTAATTCAGTTTAGCTTGTTCAATACGCACTTCTAGACGTGCATTAAAACGAGCATCCAGCATTTGCTTTTTCAACCAATGAACCACAGATTGCGGCTCATCAGCATCAAGAAGGTAAAACGTACATAGCCAACTCACCACTTCGGGCTCGCTGTACAACGTCTGTTTCAATTCAGACAAAAGAACGCCTGATATCGCTTTACCATCACGGAGTCTTTGTTCAATATCTATGAATAAATCATCGTAGTGGCAAGCAGTGAAATAACCTCTCTTATTTTCTTCCTTACTACAATATTCGCCTTCTTCATCAATCTTGATTGGATTATCTTCACGCCATTTATCTAATGCCGTCACTGTTTCCTCATATGTTTGTTCATGTTCTGGAAGTTCGCCATAAAGAGGATGTTCAATAAATGAGATTAGATTGTTAGATTCTTCTTCGTATTCTTTTTCAGAGTTAATTACTAACATGCGTTGATTCCTTAATTTATTAAAAATCATCCGCTGGCTAATGCCAAACGAATGGCATTAGCGCGGAGTAGCACGCTAGATCAAAATGGACGGTTGTTTTCTCAATTGCATTAATACCATTGAGATAGCTTTTTTTTCATCACAACAAGGTAAATGTTCCTCGATACATTTCGCGCAGTTTTCACACAAACGCATCGTGGACTTATCACCCCGTTTTTTCGCATGACGAGCATATAAGCCGCATACGTGTAACGTAAAAGCCAGTGTCGCATTTTTTGTTTTGATTGGTGTGTTGAACGCTTTTACTTGCTTTTCATGGCTAGAAGTAACACAAATAGAACTACTTGTGTATCTAGTGAAAAGTAAGTCGATGGCACGAGTGAAATTGATGTAAGTCTGCGATATGGTCGCAAAGTACATGTCTTTCAATACGTACTCTATATCGGCATTTTTAATTGATTGGTGCATAGAAGACCTCACATTAGGGTGCGCCTAATTCGCTGGCTAATGCCATACGAAATGGCGTTAGCAGCGGTGATCCGCTATTCAGATAGGTTAGTTTACTTTATACAAGCTAAAGCGTCATTTTCAGCCAACTCAACAGAAAAGTTACAACTTTTACATTCAGCAGTAAAAACGCCACTACGACTCAAATTAATCAAAGCATCACCGCCGCAAATGCAAAGGGATTTCCCGATACAAGATAAGCCATTGGATGTCATTTCCTCAAAGTTAAAAGTTAATGCATCTTGAATATCAATCGAACTTTCTATCCAAGCTTCATTAACACAACACCAAATGTAAACATCATCATACGCAAAGGAGAGATAAGCCCCTAATTTCATGTGATAATGTGTTGTTAATTTTGATGGTTTTGATTCAAATATAAAGTCTAAAGCACATGCAATTGATGAAGTGTTCATAGTCTTCCCCACATTGAATTAATAATTAAAATTGCTAATTCGTTTGGCCTAAGCCAGACAAACTGGCATAGACACGGAGTAGTTCCGCTATGAATATTGAGGTTAGTTTAGATGAACAAAGAAAAAATCTGTTCTTTAAAAAAAAGAGTAAGAACGGAAGCTAAGATAAACCACTGTAAGCGATCTAACTTACCTTCTAACTTATCAAAGCGTTTATCGACCTGGTCAAAACGCTTATTAGTATCAGACTTTAACTCTCGAACCGATTCTTTAAGATTATCAACCGATTCCTGAGTCGCGTAGTGATGCTCAAATTGCTTCATATGAAGTAATGCATCGACTAGCTTATCAGCAGGAATCTGTACGGTTTCCATCTCTTTATCCATTATAGTCTCCTTACTCAGGAGAAGCGCCCATAGGGACGATTCCCTATGAGATTAAATTGGTTAGTGAACCAGATAAACTGGTTGTCGCTATAAAATAGCCCACTACATGCGATATGCAGTAAACACAGTATTACAAATGTTTAGTATTTAGGCAATAAATGGAGGTCTTCTTCATATTTATTTCAACCTACCTTATTATCTTATTATCTTATTAT
>NZ_AJZM02000417.1 GCF_000272405.2 Vibrio tasmaniensis 1F-187 | reverse complement strand
ATTTAATTACGCAACAAAGCCAGTTAACGACCTCCCTAATTTAGCAAACCATAAATAACATCAAGTATTGCAAAATTTTGCAGAAAGCCGCTAACTTTAGTATGCCACAGTTAGTTTTCGTTACAGTAGCCTAAGTTGCATTATGAGCAATACAGACTCAAGGATATCTGCTTGTTATGATAACTGTTGCTCTACAAGCGTCTTCCAGAACCCAACACCGTGTTCCAAAATATTATCGTTAAAATCATAATGCGGGTTATGAAGAGCAGTACCTCCACATTCACCAACACCATTCCCAACTAGCACATAGCACCCTTTTACTTCGCGTAACATGAACGAGAAATCCTCACTGATGGTGAAGCGTTCACAAGCTCCATTCACATTCTCTTCACCAACAACCGCTTGTGCCGCTTTCACTGCATGAGCCGTCTCTTCAGGCGTGTTAATCGTTGATAAGAAGCTGTTGTTGAAGTGGTATTGATAATCAACACCTGCTGACATGCACTGGCCAGCGACGACACGCTCAATCGCTTTCTCAATTTTATGCAATGCTTGATCGGTAAAGCTGCGAGTGTCACCAGAAATAGTCACTTGCGAAGGAATCACATTCACGGTTCCATTGGTAACAAAGTTAGTCACCGAGATAACCGCCGTCTCATCAATGGCGCTCAAATTACGCGAAACGATGGTTTGCAGTGCTGTGACCACCTGAGCTCCAACAACAATCGGATCGGTTCCCATGTGTGGCATCGCCGCGTGGCCGCCCGTCGCTTTGATCACAATCTCAAAACTGCTTTCACTTGCCATAAGCGAGCTTGGACGAGTCACAAATTTACCTTCTGGGATACCCGGTAAGTTATGCATAGCGTAAATCGCATCCATATTCCAACGAGTGAACAGGCCATCAGCGATCATCGCTTTCGCTCCTGTGCCTCGCTCTTCATCTGGTTGGAAAATGAAGTATACAGTGCCATCAAATTGCTTACTGGTTGCTAACTCTTGCGCCGCACCCAGTAGCATCGCGGTATGGCCATCATGTCCACAAGCGTGCATCGCTCCTTCATGTTTTGAAGCGTGACAAAAAGTGTTCTGTTCATGAATGCGCAGCGCATCCATATCCGCACGTAGACCAATCGAGCGATCGCTTGTGCCATTTTTCAGAATTCCAAGCACACCTGTTCCGCCAATACCGCGGTGAACTTCAATGCCGAACTCTTCGAGCTTGTTCGCTACGAATTCAGATGTTATGAACTCTTCAGTACCGAACTCTGGATACTGATGTAAATGGCGGCGCCATTCTGTAACGTTGGCAATGTTAGTCATGGAAACTCCAATAAATACTTAAAATTAATTTGTTAAAACTGTTTTAGGTGTCATCCCGCGGGACTTGTTGGATGCTGCAAACAGCATCATTGCTACAATAATCAAGCCAGCAGCCAGCGTCCTAAAAGGTGTGATGGGTTCGCCAAACACCAAAACAGCGATGAAAAATGCAGACATAGGGATGAGGTTTAAAGCCATACTGCTGCCTTCAACACCAACACGCTCTATGCCGTATATGTATGCGATGTAGCCCAGCCCTGATACAAAGCCACCTAGCACGATAATGCAGAGTAACGACCAAGAAGGGTGAATCACTAGTAACAGGCTTGGTACATCGGGGCCTGCAACCAGTAAGTAAATGAAAAATCCAACCGCCGCAAAACCAAATTGATAATGCATGGTGCAAGTTGCACCGTATTTTTCTGCAAGCTGAGCGCGCAAATGAGTCACCGACGCAAAGCTCAGCACACTCAATAGACAAATCAGGAGCCCGATGTTTACTCCTCTATCTTGAGACGTAAACGGAGGAGCTAGCACTAACATGCTGACGCCAACTTCGGTTTGCTTTGAGTTTTCTTGTGGATCATTGCCGAGAAAATCAGGACTAAAGATAAAACAAAGAATGCCATCATGTAGCGTAGCCACACCAACAATCGCGCATCAATGGTTTGTAATGGCAAGGTAGCTAATGCGCCCTCTGAACCCCATAACAACCCTACTCCAATCGCTGCAATCCAACCTTTAGTCACTGATTTCATCACTTAGCTCGCTTCTGGTGTTGCTTTTTTATCGCACGCTAAATTTTCTGAAGATTGTTCTTCCTGCTTTGTCTCAAACTTCGTGAACACGTAAAGTGCGACCACAATTAATGAAACAACGATGGTTTTGCCCATTGCCATCTGTTCGCCAAGTGTTAAAACCGCCACTAAGTAGCCAACCAAAGGCATGAGGTTTAATGCCATCGTTGCCTTTTCTACACCGATACGCTTGAAAGAATACAATTGAATCAAGTAGCTACCACCAGAAATGCCTGTACCTAAGAAAATAAGCAGTGCAATCAACAGCGGGCTAGAGAAAATAATGTAAATCTGAGACAAGTCCAAGCCCATGGTCAACACAACGATAATGCCCATCACAGCAACCGAAATGTATTGGTACAGCATGGAAACCACTGAGCCGTATTTGTCCGCTAAGCTAGCACGTAAATGTGCCGTCCACGCTAAAGCCAGCATCGAGCATGTCACGTAAACATAACCCAGCAGCGGAGTACCGCCTTCAATGGTGTTTGTTGGCCCGACACTCATTGCGTAAATACAAACTGCAGATGCGATGAAAGCGCCCCAC
Source organism: Vibrio tasmaniensis 1F-187 (assembly GCF_000272405.2). Classification (GTDB taxonomy): domain Bacteria; phylum Pseudomonadota; class Gammaproteobacteria; order Enterobacterales; family Vibrionaceae; genus Vibrio; species Vibrio tasmaniensis_A. Next base: position 28,661 of record NZ_AJZM02000417.1, on the reverse strand, counting down.
TGAATCTTGTTCATACGGAAGTTCATAAACATCATACCGAAGAAGACTGTCGCGAACGGCTGCATACCTTGGATAACACCGTTTTCAGTCGCACCAATATGAGAAAGAGAAAGGAAATTAAAAAGTGAGAAAACCCCTTGTCCCACGATGCCGCAAAGCGCAATACGTCCAATATCTTTGGTATCGATCTTTAATGAAGAACCTAAGTCTGCACTTAAGTTTTTGCTACGTGATGTAAAAAAGAAAATGATTGATAGGCCAATTACCGCGGTAACGTAGCGGAAAAATACCAATGTCATCGGATCAACAGCCATAGAAAGCGGCTTAGAGACCACCCCTGTTACGCCCCAGATACAGGCAACGGCAATGGCGGCAGTCCATCCTAAAAATGTGTCTCTGTTTGTTGTGTTCATTTTTATCTTCCGTAATCTTATTTCTTATTGAATAAGAGCGATGCATCACCGCCCAGTTTTTTTATAATTTTTATGTGCTGACTCTGGAGTCCAGAGCCAGCTTTTGTAGGGTGTTAAATTTGTAAGGTGTTAAGTTTTGAGCTAAATAATGATCAGTTCTGGCTCTGCGCGTTTGCTTAACCATTCAGCGCCGTCTTCAGTAATCACGATATTCTCTTCGTGAACCATTGACTTACCCGGTGCGTAAACCATGCCCGGTTCTAATGTCATCACCATACCCGGCTTAAGTACTGTGTTGTCGGTAGCCGTGTTAGACGGGCGCTCTGTCAGCTCCATACCTAAACCATGACCAAGACGACCAACGTCGTTGCCCAATGCACCATTGGCTTCTAATACTCCCCACATCGCGTTGTAGATGTCAGTCGTGGTTGCGCCCGGTTTCGCAGCCTCAAAGCCTTTCGTGGTCGCTTCGTAAGTAGCGCGGTATGCCGCTTTGGTTTGCTCACTTGCATGACCAAATGCCCAGTTACGGTCGAAATCAGAGAAATAACCATCGCGTACAGCACCCGTATCGATGATCAACACATCTCCCGGTTCAATGATGCGATCGGTAGGACCCATGATGATGCTGTCATAACCATCTGGCCCTGAGCCTGCGATGATGTAAGGGCATTCGTCCGCACCTTCTAACAACATATCGATACGGAACTGTTTACAGATTTCACGCTCGGTCATGCCGGCTTTTGCGTAACCCGGAATCTTGCTAAACCCAACGTTAGTAATGCGGCAGATTTCACGTGTTTTCTCAATTTCAGCTTGTGATTTGATCTGACGAAGTTCATGCATTGCTAAAGACACATCAACAAAGTCTTTCTTAACCATGGTGGTTAATTTCAAGTAGTTGTTCACCGGCATACGTAGGTGAGATTCAATGCCCAGCGTTGCGCCTACTCGGCCATGACGACAAGGCAAAGAGTTCAATGCGCTAGCAACTAAGCTAATGCCATCATCTTCAGGACGAGGAGAAGGCCAAGTAATAATGTTGTCGACCCATGTTCCCGCCATACCACTTGCTCCGATTTCAGGAACAATCGCAATCGGCTTTCCTTCTGCAGGAACGATGACAAACCATGGACGAGTTGGGCTATGCCAAAACTGAGTGTGGAAGCCAGTGAAGTAGCGAACGTTTGGCTCGGTTGTGAAAATCATCGCATCCAGATTCATCTCATGCATGACTTTTTGAGCGCGTGATGTTCTGTGTTCAAACTCAGCTTGTTTGAAGCCGCGGTTTAGGTAGTTAGTCATTGGAACCTCTAATTATTGTATTTAGGTAGGCACTTCGGCTGCTCTTCACAACCAGTAACCAACCCTATAGTTCAATTTTGTTTACGTTACGGTGAGCATCTTACTGACATTTAAGTTAAATAATGTGACCAAGATCTTAGGGTTAACTATAGTGATCAGAAAACATCTAAAACTGGAAATATAGTTGATTACGATCAACTTTAGGTACTTATTTGTAACTTTAGACTTGTGTAGGAAGCGGATATATAGTCTTATAGTTACATAAAGTTAATTGGCAACTTGAAATGCATCGAGTAACCAAAGATAATGAAAGGCAATTAAAGTTAACAATAGTGGTCTAAAATGAACGCATCAGCATATAAATCGTTTAACGTAGAATTCACCGACAATGACAGAGAGCATCTCGCACTGAACTTTCGCTTAGCCGAAACCATTGCCGACTTTATTGGTCCGCACTGTGAGGTTGTGATTCATTCATTCGAGAGCTTTGAAAAGTCGGTAGTGAAGATAGTGAACGGACACCACACGGGTCGAGAAGTAGGGTCACCTATCACCGATTTGGGGCTGAAGATGCTGAGTGTGTTTGAGAGCACTGGTGAGGTCACGCCAAAGAGTTACTTCACCACCAGCAAAGATGGATCGTTACTTAAGTCTACGACCTGTGTGCTAGCTGGAGAAAATGGCAAACCAATTGGGCTGTTCTGTATCAATATGAACTTGTCTCACCCGTTTCCTGAGATCATAAAAACTTTAATGCCAGACATGGCTCATGCCCCTGTGGGTGTGCATGAGAACTTTGGAGCTTCAACAACAGAAGTGATTGAGCAAGCGCTTGAGCACGCTATTTTTGAAGTCGACAACGATGAGTCAGTCAACTTAAAAGGTCGAAACAAAGCCATTACTAAGCAGTTGCTTGAGAACGGTATTTTCGAATTAAAAGAGGCGACAGCATTCGTATCTGAGCGTCTTGGTATTACTCGCCACGCTATTTACAAATACATCCGCGAGTTTAGAGCATAGAAATCCTATAAAGAGAAACGAAATGAAAACAAAAATCCATACAGATCTAGCACCAGCAGCAATCGGCCCTTACTCTCAAGGTATGGCATTCAAAGACCTAATCTTCACTTCAGGTCAATTACCGCTTGATGCAAAAACAATGGCGTTTGTTGAAGGTGGCATCAAAGAGCAAGCTCGTATGTCACTAGAAAATCTAAAAGCAGTTTTGGAACAAAGTGGTGGTTCACTGAATACCGTTATTAAAACCACATGTTTCCTATCTGATATGGAAAACTTCGTTGCATTTAACGAGGTGTACACGGAAGTATTTGGTACAGAGAACGCGCCAGCACGCTCTTGTGTTGAAGCCGCTCGTTTGCCAAAAGACGCACTAGTCGAAGTTGAAGCGATCGCTTACATCAAGTAATCACGTATTGCTTTTAGTGACTGCGTATAGCAAAAAATAACTATGTAATGTTATTAACGACAAAGTAAGGTCATTGAACATCGCTTGATGGCCTTTAATTCCTCTGCCTGTATCTAAGTGTGCCCTATGTTAAAACTATCAAAAAATTCATTCTACACTGGACAAGTTTGCGAGCTATTCACTGCATCTCAAGCGCAACAAGCGCGTGAGTTTCACCGTCAGATCGAAGGTTACCAACCAACGCCACTTGTCTCTCTTCCTAATCTTGCTAATCACCTTGGTGTTAAAGCGCTCCTAGTAAAAGACGAATCAAAACGCTTCGGTTTGAATGCATTCAAGGTACTCGGCGGTTCTTACGCTCTGGGTCGCCAATTGGCAAAACACCTTGGCATTGATATTTCTGAGATCAACCTTAAAACCGTTGCTTCAAAACTGGATAAGCCACTTGTATTTACGACAGCAACAGCGGGTAACCATGGCACTGGTGTCGCGTGGGCGGCTCGTGAAATGGGCCAAAAAGCTGTGGTTTATATGCCAAAAGGCTCGTCTCAAGCCAGTGTTAACCGCATTCAAGGTTTAGGTGCAGAGTGTATCGTGACGGAAGTTAACTACGACGACACGGTACGCATGGCAAACCAAACCGCTCAAGACAACGGTTGGATGCTAGTTCAAGACACAGCATGGGATGGCTATGAAGAGATCCCAACATGGATCTCTCAAGGTTACATGACCATGGCAGACGAAGCCGTCGAGCAAGTTCAAGAGCAAGAATTTAGCGCTCCAACTCACGTATTCTTACAAGCAGGCGTAGGTGCAATGGCAGGCGGCATATTAGGCTACCTTGCAGACAAGCTAGGCGCAGATACATTTGAAACCATCATTGCAGAGCCAGCAGCCGCAGATTGTATTTTCCGCTCAGGCGAGAAAGGCGAAATGGTCAACGTAACTGGTGAGTTGAACTCAATCATGGCGGGCCTTGCGTGTGGTGAACCAAACCCAGTGACATGGCCAGTATTGCGTGATTGCAGTAACTACTTTATCTCGGTTGATGACAGTATTTCAGCAAACGGGATGCGTGTTCTAGGTAACCCACTACAAGGTGACAGCCAAATCATCAGCGGTGAGTCAGGTGCGATTACACTAGGCCTTCTTTACCAACTTTGCCGAGAGGGCGCAGACCAAGCAGTACGTGATGAGCTAGGTTTAAACCAAGACGCAACCATCATGCTATTTAGCACTGAAGGTGACACCAACCAACCGCGATACCGAGACATTGTTTGGAACGGCTTACACCACTCTAGCTAACTAAAAAACTCCACAACTTCAATAATAAAGCCACGGTATTCACTGTGGCTTTTCGTTAAATCTTTGTCTCATCACCAAGTTGGACTGATGTTCACATATTTTACAACACGCGACATAACATTAGAAAATATTGGCTAGGCAGATCATACTGGTTTCGAGATGAGCATTTACTCTAAATGATTTTGGGGCAGAAATGAGTTAGAGCCCTTAATAACTCACAAAACTCTAAACAAGTTGATGACCACCACACCAAATCACATAGGCTATTAAATTACGTCCCATTTGTTTCTAATAAATGTCTTACCTACATAGTTCCTGTTTACTGTGTCCTTAGATTTTCTGAGTAATCCCCCTCTCTCCGAACTCCTCTGAACACACCGATTATTACAAATACGTAATAATAATTTTCTATTTAAGGGGATTATCAAAACATTCACTCGCACCTATACTGGCTCCAACAAAACGAGAGAGCGGAAACAATTAAGCTCAACTACGCTTAACGGGTTGAAGCTAATTGCACGGTTATCCGCTGTACTGACATATATAGGAAACATCCAATGACAATCGAAATTAAACCTGGTCAAACTCATATCAAATCAAAAGCAATGGTTGCATGGGCAGCTGGCGAGCCACTAAAAATGGAAGAAGTTGATGTACAACTTCCTAAAGCTGGTGAGGTTCTAGTTCGCATCGTTGCTACTGGTGTTTGTCACACTGACGCATTCACATTATCAGGTGACGATCCAGAAGGTATCTTCCCTTCAATCCTTGGTCACGAAGGTGGCGGTATCGTTGAGATGATCGGCGAAGGCGTTACAAGTGTTGAGATTGGCGACCACGTTATCCCACTTTACACAGCTGAATGTGGCGAATGTAAGTTCTGTAAATCTGGTAAAACTAACCTATGCCAAGCGGTTCGTGAAACGCAAGGTAAAGGCCTAATGCCAGACGGTACAAGCCGCTTCTCTATCAATGGCGAAACGATTTTCCATTACATGGGTTGCTCTACTTTCTCTGAGTACACAGTACTTCCAGAAATCTCTCTAGCGAAAGTAAACAAAGAAGCACCACTTGAAGAAGTTTGTCTTCTAGGTTGTGGTGTAACAACAGGTATGGGCGCTGTACTAAACACAGCTAAAGTTGAAAAAGGCGACAACGTTGCTGTATTCGGCCTAGGCGGTATCGGTCTTTCTGCAATCATTGGTGCTCGCATGGCTGGTGCTGACCGCATCATCGGTGTTGATATCAATGAGAGCAAATTCGAGCTAGCAAAACAGCTTGGCGCGACTGACTGCATCAACCCAACTAAATTCGACAAACCAATCCAAGACGTTATCGTTGAGATGACAGACGGTGGTGTTGAGTACTCTTTTGAGTGTATTGGTAACGTAAACGTGATGCGTCAAGCACTTGAGTGCTGCCACAAAGGTTGGGGCGAATCAGTAATCATTGGTGTTGCGGGTGCAGGTCAAGAGATTGCAACTCGTCCATTCCAACTAGTGACTGGTCGTGTATGGCGTGGTTCTGCTTTCGGTGGTGTTAAAGGCCGCTCTGAGCTTCCAGAAATCGTTAACCGCTACATGGCAGGTGAGTTTGGTCTTCAAGAGTTCATCACTCACACAATGGGTCTGCAAGACGTAAACGAAGCATTCGACCTAATGCACAAAGGTGAATCTATCCGTACTGTTCTACACATGGATAAATAATTCTCCTTGGCCTCGATTCTTTCGAGCATCGAGGCCAAAGTTATAAATGAAAAGCAACAAACTGTCTTCACCACCTCCTGCCCGGTGGGTGGTGAAACTTTAAATGACATAGACAAGTTACTCCTAAAACCATCAACCTAACGGAGCACAATAGATGACAATCGAAAACATTAGCCAAGCAAAGGTTGCTGGTGGTTGGCACAAACAATACACCCACTTTTCTGCAACGCTTGACTGCAACATGCGTTTTGCGATTTTCTTGCCGCCTAACGCAAGCAAAGAAAACCCAGTTCCTGTTTTGTATTGGTTATCAGGCTTAACCTGTACCGATGAAAACTTCATGCAAAAAGCCGGCGCGTTCAAAGCCGCGGCTGAGCAAGGCATTGCTATTGTTGCACCTGATACAAGCCCACGCGGCGAAGGCGTTGCCGACGATGAAAGCTACGATCTCGGCCAAGGTGCAGGCTTCTATGTGAATGCCACTCAAGCACCATGGGACAGCCATTACCACATGTACGATTACGTGGTAACAGAGCTACCAGCACTTATTGAGTCTTTCTTCCCTGTGACTTCAGTGAAATCGATTTCTGGTCATAGCATGGGCGGACACGGTGCCCTAACGATTGGTATCAAAAACGAAGATAGCTACCGTTCTATCTCGGCATTCAGCCCAATCACCAACCCAATGCAATGCCCTTGGGGACAAAAAGCCTTCAACCAATACTTGGGCTTAGATATTGAAGAGTGGAAGCACTACGATGCCTCTGAGCTTCTAAAAACCAAAGGCACTAAACTGCCAATGTTGGTTGACCAAGGCGAAGCCGATAACTTCCTGATTGAACAGCTTAAGCCTGAGCAATTAGTCGAAGCGGCTAAGGTAACCAATGCCGATTTAGAGCTACGTATGCAGCCAGGTTACGACCACAGCTACTACTTCATCTCTAGCTTTATTGATGAACACATTGAGTTCCATGCTGCTTACCTAAACAAGTAGTCACACCGAATTAGCCCACACCTTGCAAAAGCGTGAGGTGTGGGCTTTTTTGTGCCTGCTGTTTGGGCAAATACGCTGTGACTAAAGATCAGCAACAACGATTAACACTTTCAAATACCCCCGCTATACCAACAAAAAACAATACAACTAAAAGGTACGACTATGAGCTGGTTTTTCTTAATGATGGGCGTGATGGCGGAAGCACTTTCTCACGTAGCACTTAAAGCAACCGACGGTTTCAGCTTATCTAAACCCATCCCTGCTCTATTGGTGATTTCAGGACATTTGGCGGCATTTCTATTTTTGAGCCAAGCAATGAAAGGGATGCCTGTAGGTGTGGTTCACTCTTTATGGGCGGGCTTGGCTATCGTAACCGTGAGCTTGATTTCTACGTTTGTTTACCGCCAGCACCTCGATACTATGGTGTGGGTTGGTATGTTATTTGTGGCAGCAGGTGTTGTGATGATCAACCTATCTCAAGGTCACTCGCACTAGTGTAGATAGTGACTTATGAACAGTGTGTCAATTCGTTCAAGTTTCCTAACAGACAGTGTCGCCTTCACTTATTCATACTCTTACAATCGGCAAATCAAACCTGTTACCATAGCGTCTTCTACATCACCTATTTTGAAGGTTGCTATGAAAGCAATTAAGACTCTTTTCTTCCTGATGGTTTTATTAAGCGGTCTGTTTACCGCTTGGCTGTTTATCCCGATTCCAGCGACCATGGACAAGCAAACGCTCGACCTTCCATTAACGGAACCATTCAAGCTTGTGGCGTACCGCAGCAACCCGAATGATGCGAGCAAGCCGCTGACTTACCACTACTATGTGATTTCAGATGTGGTTGGCGTGGACGACATGGACCCGTTCCTGGTTACCACAGACCAGTTCGTGAAGCTTGGCGAATTCGACGAGAATACGTTCAGTTTAACGGTTAACGGCAAGATCGAGAGCTACACCAACGATTTGTGGATCAAAAAACCTGACGGCAAGCTTCAGCACTGGTACGTGAGTATTGATGCGAACTATGTTCGTTAGCGTCGAACCCAAATAGACCCGATTTAAAACTGCGCTTTGGCTTCCAAGCGCAGTTTTTGTTTCTAGCGCAATTTTTGTTTCAAGCCGCCCGCCTTAAACTCTCCTCTTTTCCACTTTCACCCGCAACTGCCCTTTATCCCAAGATGATAAAAACAATCTAACTGTCGCAAGCTGCATAGGTGTTATAAGCCTTTAAGATGTTATAAGCTCAGATTATGCTCGACGCTCAATAAATCAAAAATAATAAAGGATCACTCGTGGAATTTACGCTCGACAAATTTAACGGCATCATCATCGACCCAGCAACCGCCCCTCACAATGCTGACTCATTCAATGCCGAACTCAGCGAGATCACCGAATTTTCAAAGCAGAACAACAAAGGCATTATTTGGATTAGTTTACCTATTTCACTCTCGCACCTTATTCCGGTGGCGACTGAGCTTGGCTTTGTGTTTCACAACTGTCTAGAAGACGAAATCACACTGATCCATAAATCCGAGATTGTAGAGTTTGTGCCTTTCATCCCTACCCACACCTTGGGCGCAGGCGCATTGATCACCAACGAACATAATCAAGTGCTGATGATTAAAGAGCACGGTATGACAGGCTACAAATTACCGGGCGGCCATATTGAGTTGGGTGAAGGTATTGAGGAATCGGTTGTTCGTGAAACCTTGGAAGAGACAGGTATCGAGGCAACGTTCGTTTCGGTGGTTGGCATGGCAACAAGACACCCATATCAATTTGGCAAATCGAACCTCTACTTTATTTGTCACCTTATTGCTCAAACTCAAGAGATCGCGATTCAAGACACTGATGAAATTGCAGAGGCTAAATGGGTTGATGTTGAAGAGTACATTAACAACCCTGACAGTTACCCGTTTAACCGCCAATTGGTCGGTTCTCTGATAGGGAAACAAGGATTAGAGCTTACTCAGCTAGAAGGTAATTCTGGCCCAACCCACAAGCCCGAGATCTTCTTTTCGCAAAACTAGAACGATTCAAGCATAAAAACGCCCAACTCAATTGAATTGGGCGTTTTGGTTTCTAGCTTTTGTTTTTCTTAATTAAGCCTACTGCGTTGTTAGTTATTCTTTGTACCCATGATTCATTCTCATACTTTTAGAACGAACCTGTATTAGAAGAAGCCCAACGGATTAGTATCGTAGCTGATCAACAGGTTCTTAGTATTTTGGTAGTGATCGAGCATCATCTTGTGTGTCTCACGGCCAATGCCCGATTTTTTGTAACCACCAAACGCGGCATGAGCTGGGTAAGCGTGGTAACAGTTCACCCAAATACGCCCCGCTTCAATGTTACGACCCATGCGATACGCTAGGTTTGCATCACGCGTCCACACGCCTGCACCCAAGCCATACTCGGTGTCATTAGCAATCTCTAGCGCTTCCGCTTCATCTTTAAACGTCGTCACCGCGATAACAGGGCCGAAGATCTCTTCTTGGAATACGCGCATCTTATTGTGCCCTTCCAGCATGGTTGGCTGAATGTAATAGCCATTACCGAGATCATCTGGTTGCTGCGCTATTTCACCACCGGTCAGCACTTTCGCGCCCTCTTGACGACCGATTTCTAGGTAGCTCAAGATCTTATCGAACTGTTCTTTAGAAGCTTGTGCACCCACCTGAGTATCGGTATCTAACGGGTTACCTTGTTTAATAGTTTGAGCACGTTCGACCACCTTGGCGATGAACTTGTCGTATACCGATTCATGAATCAACACACGTGATGGACAGGTACACACTTCACCTTGGTTGAAGAACGCCAGCAGCATACCTTCGACACACTTATCGAGGTATTCGTCTTCATGGTTAAAGATATCTGGGAAGTAGATATTTGGAGACTTACCGCCAAGTTCTACCGTTGATGGAATCAAGCTTTCTGCGGCACATTTCAGGATATGGTGGCCGACCTCTGTTGAACCGGTAAACGCTAGCTTCGCCAAACGATCGCTAGTTGCTAACGCTTGACCCGCTTCGCTACCAAAACCATTCACGATGTTGACTACGCCTGCAGGTAGAAGATCAGCGATCTTCTCCATCATCACCAAAATCGATGTCGGTGTTTGCTCGGCGGGCTTCATCACCACACAACAGCCCGCAGCCAGTGCAGGTGCCAATTTCCAAGCCGCCATTAAAATCGGGAAGTTCCAAGGAATGATCTGCCCCACCACACCAATAGGTTCAGGGAAGTGATAACTTGCGGTGTTTGAATCTAGCTCTGCTGCGCTGCCTTCTTGTGCTCGAATACAACCCGCAAAGTAACGGAAATGATCGACAACCAAAGGAATGTCTGCCGCCAGAGTTTCACGCACTGGCTTGCCGTTTTCCCACGTCTCAGCGACTGCGATTTCTTCTAGGTTCGCTTCAATGCGATCGGCAATTTTAAGTAGGATGTTGGAGCGCTCAGTCACACTGGTCGAAGCCCAACTTGCACGAGCTGCATGCGCGGCATCAAGTGCCAAGCTAATGTCCGCCTCGGTTGAACGTGCCACTTGGCAATACACCTGACCATTCACTGGGGAAATGTTATCAAAATACTCGCCGCTGACAGGCTTCACCCACTCACCACCGATAAAATTATCGTATTGCGCTTTAAAGTTAACCACTGCGTTATCACTACCCGGCTGTGCGTAAATCATAGTTAGATCCTTCTTAGATTTGTTATTCGTTATTGAGCGAGAGCTGTCTTATTTTGTGGCTGCTCGTCTTGAGAAAAGAACTCATGACAAGACGCCCATGTTTATGCTTTCTGTTTAAAACACTGATACTTCGTGTTTTCTTCACAACAGTAACAACGCAAATCACACGCCAGAACTTCAAAACTTGTTGTTAATAAATTGTAAAACTATGATTACCAAACGTTTACAACCTAAAGTGAGTTGGCATTGAACGGACGTCTGGAAACCACTCCAGTGTTCAACTGTTCCAAATTGGTACACCCTCACTGTTACGACATGGAACAGTCATGCATCTTCAACAAGCAAACACCTCAGATTGGCTTTCATCCTCTTGGCACCGCAGCACAGAAGCGGGTCTAAAACAGAGACGACTTCCCGAAGACATTCGCCTGCCACAATCGCTCCTTAAACAGCGACGTCATCAATCGGCTGACTTGATCCACATCGTCGAACGTAATGCTCTGCCTCTGTTTAATCAGATGTTTGCACGCACTGACAGTCGTTTGATTCTGACGGATATTGAAGGGGTAATTCTGGCAAGTTGGGGACAAGAGCGGTTTAAAGAGAAGCTGACGTCAATTGCACTCAGCTCGGGAGCATGTTGGCAGGAACAACTTAAGGGCACCAACGCGATTGGCACCGCGATTGTTGAAGCGAAACCCGTATCCATCATTGGCGAACAACACTTCATCCACCAGCATCGATTTATCAGTTGTTCAGCAAGCCCGGTGTTTGATCATCAAGGTCAAATGGTTGGCGTATTGGACATCACCAGTGAACAACAGCAACACGACAGCTCGGTGCAATTACTGGTTCAAAATATGGTTCAGCTTGTTGAAAATCAACTTCTGAGTCATATCCCACAAGGCACCACTCGAATCGATCTCGCGTGTGAGAAATCTTTATTACACAGTGGTTGGCAAGGGATAGTAATAGCCAATGAAGCTGGTGAGGTAGTGGCGCACAATCAGGTCGCCTCTCAACTGCTGGATCAAACCTCGATCGTAGGCGAATGCATAGATACCCTCTTCAACCGAACCTCATTAGACACGCCCTTTGTGTTTGAGAAACAGCACCTCAAACAACCAACTGCAAAACGCACGCGTTCCATTTCAGCATCGTGCGATTTGCACCATGGTGAACAACAAATTGAACATGCTTGGCAGCAGGCCAACAAGGTTATCGACAAAGGGATCAGCCTATTAATCTTAGGAGAAACGGGGGTCGGTAAGGGCGAGTTTGTTAAAGCATTGCACAAACAAAGCCAACGTAAATCTTCGCCCCTAGTAGCAGTGAATTGCGGTGCGCTGCCGAAAGATCTTATCGAATCTGAGCTGTTTGGTTACGCGCCGGGCGCGTTTACTGGCGCAAGCCACAAGGGTTTTCAAGGTAAGATCCGTCAAGCAGATAAGGGCATTCTATTTTTGGATGAAATCGCCGACATGCCGTTAGAGGCTCAGTGTCGCTTGCTGCATGTTCTGCAAGATAAGTCGGTTGTGCCTGTGGGCTCGAACCAAAGCTACCAAGTCGATTGCCAGATCATCGCTGCGACTCATAAAAACTTAGAACAGTTGGTCGCAACTGGAGAGTTTCGACAAGATCTCTTTTACAGACTAAACGGCTTAGCCTTCACCTTGCCAAGCCTGCAACATCGACAAGACAAGCACGCCCTAATCGAACACATTCATCGTAAATACGCAGAAGACGAACAGACAATCTGCCCGCACTTAATGAGCTTACTGTGCGCCTATTCTTGGCCAGGCAATATTCGCGAATTAGACAACTTACTTAAGGTCGCTGCTCTATTGGCAAGTGATGAACCACAGCTCACCCTAGAGCACGTGCCTAGCCACCTTGCTCAACATATCACGTCGTTAGCACACGATAATCAGCATCAACTGACGACTCCTAATACCACCAAAGGCACAATGAATAACGATTTAAGAAGTACCGTTGAGGAAACCTTGCTGCAAACGTATCAAGCGAACCAAGGCAACATCAGCAAGACTTCGAGAATACTGGGGATCAGCCGCAATACCATTTATCGAAAGCTAAAGAGCTTGGGGATTCTTTAATAATCAAGATGATCAATGGTCCAGTTACTTGAATTTAGTCTGCAAAGTATAAATACATACTTTTTAAGTGGGTATTCAATACTTCGGATGAAATTAAAACGTGACTGATGTCATATAATGAGCAATATATATCCACAACACCCTCAAACTACAACCTCCTGATTTACCAGGAAATTAAAAACGGCATCAAGTATAAAACATCAACAAATACAATTAGATAATGGAATAAAAACAGCCATACACCTATCTTATTGTTCCTCTCTAAAAGACATAATCCGGAGCGTTATACCATCCTATTTATATTTTTAATCACCCTATTCTTATTGTGTTCATTATTTAGAATTTTCCATTCACGTATCTTGTTTAAAATCTCTGAAAAACTACCACTATTTGGTTAGAGAGATAATATGTTTAACAGTATACGAACGCGAATTGCGGTGAGTGCGGGCGGAGCGATGGCTTTCACTCTGTTAATCGCCATGGGAATGACGACCAACGCATTTACCGATGTGAATAAACAAGTCACTGAAAAAGTAAAAACGCAGCTGACAGAGGCCACCGCTACGGATTTACAAAACACGGCACTTCAACAAGGTTTGAACATCGCTAACCAGCTTAATCCCGTATTAGCGAACCTTAAGCAAGTGCGCTCAATCATCGAATTAAGTTCAGAAACCGACGCAAGTGCAGAGCTTATCGTGAAACAGTTTACTGCGGCACTGGAAGCACAAAACAAAGCTGTATTTGCGGGTTACATGGTTTGGGAGGATAAGACATGGTCACAACAGTCTGTCTTGAATAACGAGCTCAACGTGAACAGCGAAAATGGCTCAGAGACGTCGCTGATTTCAGATAACCAACAAGACTCGAACACGGAACTGAGCATTAACACAGAATCAGACTCGAATATCGAATCTGGCTCAAACACTGAGTTAGGTTTTAACAGTCAGGGCTACCTTGCGCCTTTCTTCTCTCCCAATGACCAGAACAGCTTTGATGCTGTCGCAATGGAAAGCTTTAGCAATACCGATCTCAACAGCAACGGTGAGCGCAAAGATGACTGGCACTTAATGCCATATCAAACAGGTAAAACGTTTGTGATGGAACCGTATTTTTATTCAGTGCGCGGCAAACAAGAGCTCATTACCACCATCAGCCAACCAATCAAACATGACGGAAAAATCATCGGCTCGCTAGGCTTTGATTTGTCCCTACATGAACTCCAAAGCCAAAGTGAGTTACTTGCGCGTAACCTGTTTGATGGCCAAGGAAAAATCCTAATCACTTCATGGAAAGGCATTACACTGGCCAACAGCCAAGCTGGAAATATGGTGGGTAAAAAAGTCTCTTCTGAATTGGAATCTGAATGGTCAAAGATTCAGTCTATCGCTAACAGAGAAGGCGCCGGTCTTGTGACTTTCGGCGGCGATGAGTACGCGATTACTGCCATTGATACCAGTGATGCGCCATGGGTAGTCATGGTGTCTGTTCCTAGTAGTCACCTAGCCAAAAGCGTCAATGACTACACCGAGTGGAGTGATGCTCAGAATTCAAAAGCACTTGAAAAAGGTGTGTGGGCGGGAATCATCGCCGCTCTTCTAGGCATTGCCTCGATGGCATTCATTGCTAACTCTTTGGGCAAGGTTTTGAACAACTTAGTGGAACGCTTTAAAGATGCAGCACAGGGTGAAGGTGACTTGACTTATCGCATTGAAGTGAAAGGTAAGGATGAAACCGCTCAGCTTGCACACTGGTTCAATACCTTCCTATCTCGCATACAAGAGATGCTACTTACCGTGATGGTAACAGCTGACCAAGTGGATAAAAACGCGACAGAAGGCCAAGCTCGTGCTGAAGTTTCACGTGACCAGCTGAATTCTCAAGTTAACGAAGTGAACTCACTTGCCACCGCTATCAATGAAATGAGTGCAACAGCGCAAGAAGTGGCGAACTCAGCGGTTCAAGCAGCGGCAGCTGCAAGCCAAGTGCAAAGCAACAGTCTCAATGGTATGACGCGCATGGACAATGCCGCCAGTGCTGTAGACAGCTTGGCTGTACAGGTTAACGATGCGCAGCAACAAACACAGAACTTAGTCGATTCGAGCACCGCTATTCAGGGTATCTTGAGCGAGATTGGTGGCATTGCAGAGCAAACTAACTTACTTGCACTGAATGCCGCGATTGAGGCAGCTCGTGCAGGTGAGGCTGGTCGAGGCTTTGCAGTGGTTGCTGATGAGGTTCGTAACCTAGCGAATCGAACTCAAGGTTCAACAGAAGAGATTCGCTCTATGTTGGCTCGCTTAGAACAAGAGACTCAATCTATTGTGGTACTGATGGAGCAAAGCCAGAATCAAGCGAACAACACAAAAAGTGAAACCGAAGCTGCACATCAAGCCTTGTCTGAAATCAACCAAGCGATTGAAGTGATTAATGACATGAACAATCAGATCGCTTCCGCGGCTGAAGAACAAAGCTCTGTGTCAGAAGAGATTAACCGCAATGTCGTGATCATCAATGACACAGCAGTAGAAGTGATGGACACCATGACTTCATCAGTAGCAATCAGTAATGAGCTGACCGTAAAAGCTGGAGATTTACACGGAGAATTGAGTAAGTTTAAGCTCTCTTAACTCACGTTCAGTCTTCCATAAAAATAAGGCCGAGAAACGCAATGTTCTCGGCCTCTTCATTTCTTAATTCCCGCTCAGCTTCAAACTCATCGATTGCAGTTCATCTATTAGATTTTACCGAACCAAGCTCACCTAACAAAGCTACTCAGAATCCAACTCCACAAGTTGATTCAGCACTTCTTTGTCTAACACTGGGTGATGTTTGCTCGCTAGGATCAGCACAATATCCACCGAAGGCAGTGGTGGCATATCTTCCAGAATGTTCAAATCAGAAGTCACACTCAGCTTACCCATCGCGCCAATCGCTAAACCTGCCTTAACAATGGCACGTTGCGCCGAAGCGGTATTACTGCACGCCAACAACTGATAAGGCGTACCCTGTTTAGTTAAACCATTCACTGCTGCTGCGTGATACTTACAATCGGTCTGAAACAAGGCTAGTGGGACGGGTTTAGAATCATCGAACACATAGTCTGGGCTGCTTATCCATACTCCCACATCACTGGTAAGCCAATAGCCCTCTTCACTGTCAGGCGCTCGGGTGACAATTGCAGCATCAAGCCTACCATCATCCAACCACTCTCTGAGCGTAATACTTGGTAGGCTGAATACTTGAATAGAACAGGTGGGTTCTGCTTTCTGCAACAGGCGAATCACTTTTGGCACAATAGTGTCATTGTAGTCTTCAGGGCAACCGAGTCTTAGAGGTTGTTTGTCTTCGTAACGCTTTACTTGCTTGAGGGCGGTATTGTGGAGGGCGACCAACTGTTCAGCATGAGAACGCAGCGCTAAGCCAGCCTCTGTCAGCACGAGATTACGGCCTTCTTTCTGGAAAAGGGTCACGTTGAGTTCTTCTTCCAGTTTGCGCATCTGCGCACTGAATGCCGATTGGGTGCGATTTATCTGTTTCGCTGCACGAGTAAAGCTACTGGTTTCTACAAACGCGAGAAAGCCTCGCAAAGCATCAATATCCATATTGAAATCACCACCCATCGTTTTTATTAATGTATTGCATCAAAATTATCCGTTAGTGCGCCGCAATACAATCCCCTAAGCTCAAATGCATGCCCCTAAGGCTCAATACCTTACCCTAAGTCTCAAAGCATCCACACTAAACGCAAGGAAGCAACTATGCAGCTTTATATTGGAAACCAGAACTACTCAACTTGGTCATTACGCGCATGGCTAATATTCGACAACTACAACCTAAATGCGGAAATCATCAAGCTCAAGCTATTCACGTCTGATTTTTACGACACACTAGCTTCAGTGACACCAACAGCCAAAGTTCCAACCCTAGTTGACGGTGACGTTGCTGTGTGGGATTCACTGGCGATTCTCGAATACGTTAACGAAGCCTACTTGGACAGCGCAGCATGGCCTAAATCCGTGAAAGAACGCGCCCATGCCCGAGCAATTTCTGCAGAGATGCACTCTGGATTTTTTGCCGTAAGAAATGAAATGCCGATGAACTGCCGCGCTCAACGAAAGCTTACTTTGAGTGGAGAGGCATTGAAAGACATCGCCCGTATTGATGCCATATGGTCGACGCAAATGGAACAATATCCAGAAGGTTGGTTGTTTGGTGAATGGTCGATTGCCGATGCGATGTTTGCACCGGTGGCATTACGCGTTGAAACCTATGGCATCAAACTTTCAGAGAAGGCATCACAGTATCAGCAACGTGTACTCAACAGCCCATCAGTAAAAAAATGGTTGGCAGAAGCGAGCTTAGAAACCGATGTGGTTGAAGAGGACGAGGCGGGAGAGCCGGTATAAATAGATTAAAAAGAGTCTCGATGCGATATCGAGACTCGTTCATTATTAGATGATTTGAAAGCGATTTCCTTACTGGCTATTCTGCCGCAATGCCGTCTTTATGATCATTCGGTTCAAATTCTAAAATATCACCAGGTTGGCACTCTAAAACTTCACACAGCTTGTCGAGCGTCGATAGCCTTACGGCTTTGGCTTTATCATTTTTTAATACGGACAAGTTGGCTTCTGTTATCCCAACTTCTTTTGCCAATGTCTTTAATCGCATTTTCCGTTTGGCCATCATAATGTCTAAATTAATGCGGATAGTCATGACAAGTCCTTTAAATGGTTTGGCTATGTTCGTCAGCCAGAATATAACCTTCTTTCATCACCCACGAGATGATCAAAATAATTATACCCAATATCAGTGTTAAAAAGTCCATACCAACGAAACTAATCTCAAAGATACGGTCACCTGGTGGATTATTGAACGACAGAATCACTGACATCAATGAACCATAGATAACTGAACCTAATACCCAATAAAACAAGCTATATCCGAGTTTCTGATAGGACATTGCGTTTTCTAAAGAGAAGATTTCACCTCGCTCATAGTTACGGAATAGGCGTATCAGAACCGTTAATGCATACATAAGAATGCTCGACATCGCCAAACTGGTGAACATTGCGATGATTCTTGTTGTCGTAGTAAGTGGAGAGACTGTGAGTGGAGAGGTTATAAAGTAGTCCATCTCGATGGAAAACTGAACAATGCCCATCTCACTAAGAAAGTCATAGGGTGTTTGAACAGTTAGCCAGAAGTAACACACCATGATCGGAGTGAGTGCAAGAAAGGACTGCAGTAGCATTCGCACACGGCGACTTTGTTTTTGAATCTTAGACATACTTATATTCCTGTTGAGTTGATGGAAGAATATTAAGATCAAAATAAACGATGATCAACAATAATTTATCGATAAACGATAATTTATTGTTTATTTGCAATATTGAAATGAGTAAAACCCAGATAGTCCTACATCTACACCACAAATAATTTGGTCGATTGTGATCGCCTAATCACAATGTGCAGATGTGATTGTTTATATTCAACTAAATTCAAATAGTTAAGATAAACGTTATGTTACGAGCAACCATCGCATTACTCAGTGTCACTAGCTTGGCCGTATCTGCCAATGTCACCCTTCCCTCTGGGGAAGACTGGATCAATCATGCTTCTGAAGGGCTCGCACCTTACTGGCTTATGCCGAGCGCACAGGGAGAACCGATAGGCAATTTCCCTACTTTCCGCTGCGATGATGGTACCTTGCGCGATGTATCTGATGTGTGTCCTGAATTGAACAGAGGCTGGATCACTCCCCACTTTGGCAAGGAGTTTACGCGTATGAAATCACGCCAAACCTATGCCTACGGCG
Organism: Vibrio tasmaniensis 1F-187; assembly: GCF_000272405.2. Lineage (GTDB taxonomy): Bacteria > Pseudomonadota > Gammaproteobacteria > Enterobacterales > Vibrionaceae > Vibrio > Vibrio tasmaniensis_A. Next base: position 9,877 of record NZ_AJZM02000417.1, on the reverse strand, counting down.
TGCTCTATCACCTTACTGGAGACAAACAAGCTTTAGCGCTTGCCAAGCAAGGTGCCTACTACCTCATTGATCAACTAGAAGATAAGAAAAATGGTGGCTTTATTGGCTACACAAAAGAGGGAAAAGCGGGTCAAGATTGGCAGCAACGTACCTCTCAAGATCAAGCGTATGCGCTGGTTGGACTCGCGATGTACTACTACCTGACCCAAAACAAAAAGGTAGAAGAAGCACTCATCGCCCAACAAGCTTTTATCTTTGATATATATCGACTTAGCGACAACCGCGGTCTTGCTTGGGTACTCGCCGACGGTGAAGATGGCAGTGCAAAACGACGTGAACTGGTCGCGCAACTTGATCAAATAAACGGCTACCTGTTGTTAGTCGCTCCTCTGCTCAAAGAGCCCGTCAAAGCCAAATGGCTTGATGACTTAAACTGGCTCACGCAAGCCATGATTGATCACTACCACTCTGAAGATGAACAACGCTTCTACGGCGCAATTCACGACAAAGCGGCAATGATGCAGAATGCCAATCACAATGATTTTGGGCACACCATTAAAGCATATTGGATGACCTATCTAACTGGTCATGCATTAAAAAATTCCGATTGGTCTGAGTTTGGTTTAGACGGTATGAAACACACTTTGGCTCAGGCGCAATATCAAAAAGATTTTGCCAATGTATCTAACTACTTTGGCGAGCGACTTCAGAAGATGTGGCAAGGGCAAGATATCACGGGCTGGCAAAGCAGACCGTACAGCCAATGGGCGTCATCATGGGAATGGGCTGAGCTTGATCAAGCTGCGATGACGGTATCGCTTATCGATGGTTCAATGAAAGACGTACTGCAATACACCCTGCCCACCTTTCATGATGTATGGGTAGATCATAAATACGGTGGCGTTGGGCTTGAGCCTAAGCGTACTAAAGCGTTCCATTGGGGCAATGGCTATCACCAATTTGAACATGCGCTGATTGGCTATTTATATGCTCGACAAGAGGAAGGTAAACCCGCTGTACTTCACTACGCAAGGCCAACTAACAGCAAGATGCCAATGGAACCTTATTACTATCAAGGAGATGTACTTAAATTAGAGAATCAGAGCGATGGAACGCAAAAGGTCAGTTTCAACAACATTCGACCTTAATACCTGATATTCACTCATCGGTATTTTTAGAAGTGGTTAACGACTAAGACGGAGCTGATGAGTAGCTAGCTGTTAGCAAAGCCTGAAAAGAAGATCTTCAGGCTTTTGAAATACCGTTGAGCAACATTTATTGGTAGGATTTTAAATGAATACATAAGCAAGTGAATCTTGTCAGATCTTCAGTTAAACCATATACGGCATCACGAAATCACTTCTTATTATTCTGCTCAACCAACTTTTCATTCCACGCTTCGTTGCCGTCTCGCTTACTGACATCATATTCAGAGCAGAACTGCGATATGGTCATGTTGTTATCGCCAGTTGCTAACTTTAATGCCAATTGAACTTGTTGAAGTTTGCTTTGCAGACGAAGGTTTTGACCTGCCTTTGGGCTTTTTTCTTTAGCAAACTTTAAAGCAGCATGTTTACGTTCGGCAGCTCCCGCTCGGCGATCCGCTTCTGATAATAGATATTTTAGCTGCGCGACACTCTTGCCCTTCTTAAAGGCAGGCTCAAGCAACTCAACGCATTCATCAAATGATGGATTTATAACATATGGATCAATTCTATGCGCTTGTTGGCGCATCCACTCTAGCGCGAGCTTTTCATCTGACATAATTACATCTTTACCAAAGAAATAGCCGTACATGGTATCGCTCAATAGCAAACCGCTGCAACAATAAATTAAGCTACAGTGTCACATTTAATTTCAAGGAAATTGCAGTTTTCTAAAAGAACCCTCCTTTCACTACCACTTATTCAAACTGGATGATCGGAATAAAGTGATGCTGCGTAGATATGTTTTAGTTAGTAAACAAGTCGTCGAAAACAAAAGTGAGAAGAAGAGAAGATATGAAGGCAATGACCCTTTCAAGACAAGATATCCAAGCAATGGACCAGCGTGAGCGCGCTCGTTTAATTAACTCCTTATCGGGGTTTAAAAGCGCAAACCTTATTGGCACCTGTGACAAGCAAGGGCTAGAAAATCTTGCAGTAGTGAGCTCCGTGGTTCAGTTGGGGTCGAATCCACCTTTACTTGGCTTCATCATCCGGCCTGCGGAAAGTCGCCGTCATACACTAGAAAATATCCTAGAAACTCAACACTTCACTATCAATAGTATCGGGGCGGGCTTTGTTCAAAAAGCTCATCAAACTTCCGCTCGTTATCCTAAATCAGTCTCAGAATTTAACGCGGTCGGTCTCACGCCCTATTACGATGATGTGTTCCCTGCTCCGTTTGTTTTGGAAAGCCCTCTGAAAATAGGCTTAGCCTTCAAAGAGCAGATAACAATTGAAAGTAACCAAACTCAAATGTTGATTGGTGAAGTTGTTACGATTCACGCACCAAAACGTGCTGTGATGCCAGACGGCTACCTAGATTTAGAAGCGTTAGATTTAGTCACAATTTCAGGGCTAGACAGTTATCATGTCACGCAGAGGCTACATCGTTTAAGCTATGCAAAACCAAATAGGGTACTATTTCCACTGACGCACGAAGGTAACCCAACCTCATGGGAGGCTTTCGAACACAATCTCACTCATTTTGTTCGGTAATTTACGGACAAAGGTGCTAACTTTCTCAACTTCACCCTGTGCACCACACAACAGCGCTAAACTACATCTATTTCCAAGGACCCTTTTGAAGTTAACCCACTTTAAATACAAAACGCGCAAAGGCCCAGACTACCGACATGGCGATCAGGTGTCATTCATGGACATCAAACAGACCTTCGGTATGGGCAGCATTCGTGTAGGCGCTTGGGTAACGAAAGAAGAGAAAGAGCTCGCTGCGAATCTGATATTCGACTCGCTAGCAGACTTGGCTTACATCTTGGCTTTGCCACCAGAAGCGATTGGCTTACGTGGCACATTAGGCTTAGCGTTCGGCAGTGGTGGCAGAAAGGGTGTACAAGCACACTACGCACCAAATCAAAGAGAGTTAGCCCTCGCTAAAAACGCAGGGGCTGGTGCGTTAGCGCATGAGTTCTGGCATGCATTTGACCACTACATTGCCGAAAAGGCGTTTGAGATTGGTGACACCTCCGGTCCTCGCAAGCAAATCTTGTTCGCCAGTGACTGTTGGCTACATGATAGAAAGGTGCGACCTCACCCATTAAACGAGAGTCTGATGTCGCTGTTCAACACCACATTACTCAGCGAGAACAATTTGGATAAGCACGATTACGTGACTCGAAGTGTCATTGCCGACAAAGCAACATCTGCCCGTTACTTCTCATTGCCAACAGAGATGATGGCCCGCGCGTTTGAATCTGCGATTGAATCCTGCTCAGATATCGAGAATGCTTACTTAGTCGATGGCACGACCAAACCAGATATGTTCCCTCTCTATCCAGACCTCAAGCATCGCAAAGAAATTAATAAAGCGCTGCAAGGTTACTTCGCGCCGTTGGGTCGGTCTCTAAGTAAGTAACGTTCGAGTCGTTAGGGCTAAGAGATGATCCATCAGCGAAAAGTGTTTATAGTCCAGACATACACTTCAACATCCATGATTGAGAGGCAATAATGATCAGTTGGCCATCTTTGGTAAAACTCGACGGGGACGATGAGCTTATTTACGTCGCATCCGAACACGAATTTCAAGCAGAATGCTCAGACATGATCTTGGGCGAAGATGATTACCTCATTGATTCAGTGGGCGATAGCTACTCGCTTGAATCGAGCTCAAACCAACTCTCTCTAGCGAAACGAGCAGACCAGTATTCGGTTGAAAGCGTGACCAAACTGATTCGAAACCACGAGTTCCAGAAAGCAGAAGTGTGCCTAATGAAAATCCACTTCCTAACGATAGAAGAAGCGATTCAGTCTTTGGCTTTTGAGGCTCGTTAATATTGGGTATTAATTCGAAATCTAGGTTCGAATTAATACGTCCAAACAGAACAAATAGAAACAGCGCCAATTGAGGCGCTGTTTTTGTTTGTTATCTCGCTATCGCTTAATTAAGCGATAAAAATCTGTGCGAGTGCGTAGCCTAAGCAACATGCGCCGACGGCACCGATTAAACCAACCGACATGAATGAGTGGTTGAAATACCACTTACCAATCTTAGTGGTGCCAGACACATCAAAGTTCACCGTTGCGATATCTGATGGGTAGTTCGGGATGAAGAAGTAGCCGTAAACTGCTGGCATTAAGCCGATAAGCAATGCTGGGTCTAACCCTAAGCCAAGGCCAACCGGTAGCATCATACGTGCAGTAGCGGCTTGAGAGTTCACCACAACTGATACGATGAATAGCGCTAGCGCAAACGTCCATGGGTAGTTAGTCACCATTTCCACGATGCCCGACTTGAACTGAGGCATTGCGTATTGGAAATAGGTATCCGACATCCAAGCGATACCGAAGATAGCAATCGCTGCCACCATACCCGATTTGAATACCACGCCGTTTGGCACGTCACGCGGGTCAGTTTTGGTCGCTAACAAAATGATACCGCCGAAACAGAGCATCATCATTTGGATGATCACCGACATCTTAATTGGCTTATCGCCGTCTACGATGGTTCTGATCTCAGGCATCATCGCCACGATAACAATCACGACAATCGACAATAAGAAAATCAATACCGCATTACGCGCCGAAGTTGGCAGCACTTCATCCAAAGACGTCGCAGTGGTGCTTTCGATGCGCTTTTTCCACTCAGGATCTTTTAGACGCGCTTGGTATTCAGGATCGTCGTTCAGTTCTTTACCACGTTTCAAGCTATACAGAGAAAGTAAAAGTGTGCCGAACAGCGTTGCAGGAACCGTCACCATCAAAATAGAAAGCAGAGTAATAGAGTGTTGGATATCAGAAAGTTGCGCGAGGTAATAAACCACTGCTGCCGAGATTGGAGATGCAGTAATCGCCAGTTGCGACGCAACAGATGCAGCCGCCATTGGGCGCTCAGGACGAATACCATTCTTCAGTGCAACATCGCCGATGATAGGCATGATGGAGTAAACCGCATGACCAGTACCCAATAGGAAAGTCATCGAGTAAGTCACGAACGGTGCTATCAAAGTGACGCGTTTCGGGTTCTTTCTCAGTACCCTTTCGGCCACTTGCAGCATGTATTTCAAGCCACCAGCCGCTTCAAGAATAGAAGCACAGGTAACAACAGCGAGGATGATCAGCATTACGGTGACAGGTGGAGACGTTGGTGGCATCTTGAAGACAAACACCTCGATAACCAAGCCAATACCAGAAACAACACCTAACCCAATACCGCCATACCGAGACCCGATATAAAGTACGACTAATAAAAATAGAAACTCAAAATACAACATAAGCAACCCTGCTAAAAATGTGGACTAATGATATTTTGTCCCTAAGTTCCGCCATTTACTTATCGCTTGGTCACACTATGATTACGGACTCTCACAAATTGTTTTTTCTAAGATTATGGTCACGCTAACTGAACCGTAAGTTTATGAAATGTAATAGGAAGACAGACTCTAAATCTAAATTTGTTATGTTCGATAACCATTATTGTGACTGTTAGATCTGTATGGCCTATAAAGTACCAGACTCATAACTTAACGATATTATTTCATTCATAATCAATCATATACAAAGCCATCCAGAAGCATACTTCCTATCTAACTAAGCATATTCTTACTGAACACTGGCTCGCCTATCCCGAGACACTATGTCAAAATACTCGCCCTCACGATGACAACACATAAAGAACCACGGATATGAATTTTCAAGCTGCTATTTTTGATATGGATGGACTGTTACTCGACACCGAGAGACTTTGTATGCAGATTTTTGAAGAAGCATGTCACGCGCAAGATGTTCCGTTCTTGCAAGATGTTTACTTAGGCATCATTGGTTGTAACGCAAAAACCATCGAACAGATTTTTAGAAAGGGCTACGGCGAAGGGTTAGATTACCCGGCGCTGAACACCGAATGGCGCACTCGCTACAATGCGGTTGTTAAGCACCAAGCAATCCCAGTTAAAGATGGCGTGATTGAGCTTCTTGAATGGCTGAAATCAAACGACATTCCAATCGCGGTGGCGACCTCGACTCAGCTTGATATCGCTAAAAAGAAGCTTGAGCTGGCTGGCCTAGATTCTTACTTCACCTCACTAAGCACAGGCTGCGAAGTGACCAATGGTAAACCTCACCCAGAGATCTACTTGCTAGCGGCAGAGCGCTTAGGTGTTGCACCTGAAAATTGCCTAGCGTTTGAAGATTCAAACAACGGTATTCGCGCATCTATGGCAGCCAACATGATCAGCTTCCAGATCCCAGATTTGGTAGAACCATGTGACGAAGTGAAAGCGCTTGGTCACACGATCAGCCCTTCCCTACATCATGTGTTAGCGCAGCTTCAGCAAGCCGTCGCTTAAGCTCTAATTACCGTTGATAATGCTTTAATCAACGTAGAAGAGCCTCTCTATTAAACCGACTCACTGAGTCGGTTTTTTTGTTTATATTCCTTTTATAAAAGATAAAAAATCGCGCAAGAAACTGTTACAGTCGAGATGAAACGATACTAATCGATAAGCAACATTGATAACGTCTACAGATGGAGAAAGGGACGCGTGATTAAAAGATTTGAAAGCCAACTGCTTGATTTTGCTCAGCAAGAGATGACACAGGATGCCGCGCACGACATCAGCCATATCAAGCGAGTAGTCAAAACTGCTGAGGTTTTGTGTACTCAAGAACAGGCTAAGCTTGAGGTCGTTCTTCCTGCCGCTTACCTTCATGATTGCTTCACCTTCCCTAAGAACCACCCAGACAGAGCCCAAAGCTCAAAAATGGCGGCAGACAAGGCGATCTCTTTCCTCAAATCTATCGAGTATCCCGCGTCCTATCTCGACGAAATCCATCACGCTATTGTCACTCACAGTTACAGCGCCAACATCACACCAGAAACCTTGGAAGCACAGATTGTTCAAGACGCAGATCGCCTAGATTCTCTCGGTGCGATTGGCATTGCTCGCTGCCTATACGTGGGTCAAAGCTTTAACGCTGAACTCTATAACCACGAAGACCCATTCGCGAAGCAGCGTGACTTGGATGACAAGCATTACAGTGTCGACCATTTCTACGTGAAACTGTTTAAGCTCGCTGAAACCATGAATACAGAATCAGCCAAATTAGAAGCCAATAAGCGCACCGACTACATGCGTGGATTTCTTGATCAGTTGGCCGCAGAAGTTTAACGGCTTAGAAAAAGAGACACGCGATAAGGAAGAGAGAAGGATATGGAAATAAACCGCTTTAAAGCATCCGACGCCGACGAGATCGTCACTTGGTTTACATCCCTAGAAGACTACGTTCTATGGGGCGGACGGATATTTGGTTGGCCCTTAAAAGCAGCCTCCATCATCGAACGTTCTCAAGAACCACATGTCGAGCTATATACCTTTTCTGCATCTAAGTCATACTCTGAACCGAACGCCGATTCAAACGCCAACTCAAATACCGATGACTTGCTTGGCTTTATGGAGTTTCAACGCATGTCAGACAATGAACTTCGCTTTTGCCGAGTCGCGATTCACCCAAACCAACGAGGTAAAGGGCTTGGGCAATCCATGATAGAAAGTGCATTAGAAGCTGCGAAAGAAATCCCAAATATCACCACCATCACCTTGGCCGTATTTAAGCAAAACCACGGAGCAAAACGCTGCTACGACAAAGCAGGATTTCAGGTGGTAGACAAAGAGCCGAGCGTGAAAGAGTTTAATGGCAAAACCTGGCCCTTGTATCAGATGGAATTAAAGCTCGGCTAGTTTGTTTTGATCAACAAACTGGTTTTAATTGCTAGATTCAACCCCATATCATTAAGCATTGGCTACACAGATGTAATTTGGAACCTCCAATGACCCAAGAAAAATTCGACACTATTTATCAACGTGCAGCTCACCGTAAAGGCGGAGCAGCCGAACTCGAAAAGATTGTTCGTGCGCCCCTTTCCCAAGCCGAGTTATCGCAAATCACCGACGACCGTTGGCTAGCCGCCTTTACTGAGAAAGTATTCCAGTGTGGCATTTCGTGGAATGTGGTGAGAAAGAAATGGCCGCAATTTGAAGAGGTGTTCTTTGAATTCAACATCGAGAAAATGCTGATGCTGCCGAATGAAATGTGGGAACAGAAAGCACAAGACCCGCGCATTATTCGCCACCTCACCAAGGTGATGACCATCCCTGCCAACGCCACCATGATCCACAATGCCAAGCGTGAAGCCGATTCATTCTCGAAAATGGTTGCCGACTGGCCATCAGAACGTATCACCGAGCTGTGGGATTACCAGAAAAAACACGGCAAGCGACTAGGTGGTAATACTGGTGCCTACACTCTGCGCCAAATGGGCAAAGACACCTTCATCTTGTCGTCGGATGTTGAAGCGCACCTACGCAGTACCGATGTGCTAGATAGCGGCCGTAACACCAAGCGAGCACAACTGGCAGCGGGTAAAGCCTTCAACGAATGGCAGCAACAATCAGGTCGTAGCCTGAGCGAAATCAGCCAGATCGTTGCCTACAGCTGTGGTGATAATCGAGTTTAGTGGTCATCGTAGTTAATTAGAGAACCCGTCCAGATTTATCTAACCTTTAAAGACCCGTTGCTGATGCCACTGGTCTTTTTTGTGCTTCATTCAAAGAAATGTAAATTAACCGCTGACAGACAACGATCTTCGGTGACGCCAAGTCATTATGTTGATAGGTTAATGTTTATACATCTCGATTTCATACGTATCTATAGCGCGCTCTCAAACATTCGTTTCTCCGCTAAATGGAGGTACTAAACCTAGAAAGGAACTCTATGTTCGAACAGGTCATCAGCATTCTGTTTCCCGTTTTTGCTTTAGCCAGTGCTGGCTTTGCGGTCGGTCGTTGGCTCAAGCCCGATTTCAAACCGATCAATCGCATCAACATGGATGTGTGTATCCCTGCGCTAGTGTTTGCATCGCTGACCACCATGCCTCTCGACACAGAGCAATTGCCACTCATAACCGCTTCTTTGGTCGCAGTGTTAGTGCCTGCATTGTTGATGATTCCGATCTGTAAGATCTTTAAGCTCAATTTTAAAGCTTGGGCTCCGCCACACATGTTCCGTAATAGTGGCAACCTAGCCATTCCCCTATTCACCTACACCTTTGGCGAGAGCGCACTAGCCCCTGCGGTATTACTATTTGTGGTATCGGCATGTGTCCATATTAGTGTTGGCTTAGCGCTATTGAGCGACGGTAATCCGATCAAACAGATCCTCAAGATGCCAATTTTCTTAGCGGCTGCGCTAGCGATGACGCTCAACCTGTCTGGAATTACCGTGTGGAATCCAATCTACGAAGCCACATCACTGCTTGGGCAAGCTGCTGTTCCTATCATGCTATTGTCGTTAGGTTCGCAAATGGTCAACTTGAGACTGAGCGGATTAAAGGTCGGCTTGTTGTGTACGGCTCAATCCCTATTTACAGGGGCGATCGCTTTTACCATCATCTACTTCTTTATCCCACTGCCGACGCTGCACTTACAAATGATGGTACTGTTCACCATGCTGCCACCCGCTGTGATGAACTACCTGTTTGCAGAGAGGTTCAATGTCGAGCCCCCTAAGGTCGCGTCCATGGTGTTGTTTGGTAACTTCCTAAGTGTGGTTACCCTACCAATCTTGTTGTCGTTCGCACTGTCTATATCGAGTTGAACCCCCATCTAAGGGAAGATTTGTCACTAGGGCATGTTGAACTTTCGAGCTGATTTTTGCAGCGA
>NZ_AJZM02000416.1 GCF_000272405.2 Vibrio tasmaniensis 1F-187 | reverse complement strand
AATTTAATTACGCAACAAAGCCCCGTCGAATTGCAATAAATAAGTCGCTGAAATGTAAAAAATCAAATAGAAAAAACACAACAGAAACAAACATAATTTAATAAAAAGACAGGGAAAACCATGAAAAACATACGTGAATTATTTTTTGGGTTTATATTATTATTTAGTTCCAGTGCATTTGCAGAAGAAGGATCATTTAATCAAGCTATCAGTAACTTAAGTCAAAGTGTTGATGGTTTTTTCAACGAATATACAGGTTGGTTCGTTGGACTGATATTTAAAAGCGTACCGGTAGGTGAAGCAAACTTCCCAATTATTGTTGGCTGGTTACTGCTCGCTGCGATCATCTTTACTGTTTACTTTGGCTTTGTTCAATTTAAACGTGTCGGGATGGCCATAGACATTATTAAAGGTAAGTACACAGACCCTAACTCCAAACACGAAGGGGAAGTTTCTCACTTTCAAGCGTTAACAACCGCGCTTTCTGGAACTGTTGGGCTTGGTAATATTGCCGGTGTGGGTGCTGCACTCGCAATTGGTGGTCCTGGTGCAACATTCTGGATGATCTTGTGTGGTCTTCTGGGTATGGCGTCTAAGTTCTGTGAGTGTACCTTAGGTGTGAAATACCGAACTATCCTACCTTCAGGTGTCGTTTCCGGTGGTCCCATGTACTACCTAAGCCAAGGTCTTGGTGAAAGAGGGTTGGGTGGACTAGGTAAAGCCCTTGCTATTGGTTTTGCATTAATGTGTATTTTAGGCGCATTGGGCGGCGGTAACATGTTCCAAGCTAACCAAGCACATGCCATGTTAACTTACGCATTCGATGTACCAAGTGAATACGGTGTCATCACAGGCCTTGTACTCGCCGCTTTAGTTTTCTCTGTGATTGTTGGTGGTATGCCTTCTATCGCATCGGTAACGGAAAAAGTTGTTCCTTGGATGGCTGCTCTGTATATCGGTATGGCTCTGATTGTTATCGGTTCTAATCTTGATCAAGTGGGTCCTGCGTTCAGTGCAATCTTTACAGGTGCGTTTACTGGCGAAGGTGTGGTTGGTGGATTCATTGGTGCCTTAATCCAAGGTCTAAAACGTGCAACGTTCTCAAACGAAGCAGGTGTAGGTTCAGCAGCTATCGCTCACTCAGCGGTTAAAACAAAAGAGCCAATCACTGAAGGTCTAGTATCACTATTAGAACCGTTCGTTGATACAGTCATCATTTGTACAATGACAGCCTTGGTTATCACTATCGCTGGTCTAAATACAGGTCCATTCGATGGTTCAGGCTTAACGGGTGTAACGCTTACTGCTGCATCGTTTACTGAAACGGCAGAAGTGTTCAAATACACACTCGCTCTAGCGGTAATTATGTTCGCGTTTTCTACCATGATCTCTTGGTCGTACTACGGTCTTAAAGCGTGGACTTACCTATTTGGTGAAGGCAAAACAACGGAACTGATTTTTAAAGTGATGTTTTGTGTGTTTGTTGTTATCGGTGCGACGATTCAGTTTGGCGCGGTAATCGACTTCTCTGACGCAGCTATCTTTGCGATGTCTATCTTCAACATTCTTGGCTTGTACTTCCTAATGCCTGTTGTGAAGAAAGAACTGCAATCATTTGTTGCTCGCGTTAAATCTGGCGAAATAAAAACTTACGAAAAATAGTGACTCGTCAATAATTTATTGTCGAATAACACTGTTCTAAAAATTTTTGTAAGACCCTTTGCTTGAGAAAGCGAGAACAGTATTGCAACGTACAAAATCCCTACAGGCTGTGCTTGTAGGGATTTTTTATGTCTGAATTTTCTTGTTTAAGCCGCCGTTCAGGATCTTGGCTTACTTGTTTACGATCCAAGACTTCTTCTACTTCAATCATTTCTCGTTGCGCCAATGCCGAATTACAATCATCAAAGCAATAAGCTACGGTACAAGTCTCGCACAGATATTCAGGCATCGCTCCATCCTTTGTCCTTTGTCCTTTGTCCTTTGTCCTTTGAGATAGTCTAATCACCGAGTGGCAACAAACCACATATTCATCCTAGAACATAACAATTATGCTAATTTTCTGGCGTGTAAATATGCGTGCAAAGTCACCAACTACCCAACAAAGCACATATCAAGATCAATTTTACGTATCTAATCACTAATTTCAGAAATAACAATGTAAAGCGCATCTTAGCCATTTAGGGGGTGAGAACGCAAAACGCCCACATCACGTATGCGATGTGGGCGTTCAAATTCTTACTGCAAGTAGTCGTGATATGGCTATATTAAGCGCTCAGCTTATAGACCCATCTCTTCAGTGAGAGCCTTGATCTGCTTGATATCCATGGTGTGAACTTCAATCATTTGTCTGATGTCACTTAAGCGGGAATTGGCATTATCCTGTTTCTCACAGGCGTCAGATTTTGTATCCCATGACGTACCATCTAAGAAAACATCACACGCTTTCTTCAAAGAACCAAGATTCTGTTCGATGTCATCTCTTTCTTTCTCGAGTTTTTCAAGCTCTTGAGATATCTGTAATTCTTTGCGGAAAAGCTCACGCGAACGTTCAAAAAGGGTCGACTGCATATCAGCTTGACGGCTCAACTTTTGATTATTTTGTTGAGTTTGTTCTAACGTTTGCTTCTGTTCGTTTAACTGCTGCTCTAACGAGTAGTTTGCTTTCTCTAAAACTGCAGATTGTTTCGCTAAATCTTGGAGTTCTTTTTGATGCTCTTCTGCCTGTTTCACTAGAGCAGCTTCTACTTTCGCATCAATTTCGGTATCAACTTTTGCCACTTTCTCTTCAACTGATGTCACCAACTGAGTTTTACTATCACGCAGTTCTTGATAACGAGTTTCTAGTACCTGATAAGTGGATTCCCACTTCGAAGCCGTGACTGTAGATCCGATTAAGCCACCTAACGCCAAACCGATAACCGCAGCAATGCCGATATAGAGCTGACTACGTTTATCGCGTTCCTCAATAACAACCACTTCATCTTGTTCGCCTTGTCCAGATTGCTGGTTCACTAGCGGGTACTCCCAAAAATTGTTTAACGTTACACGGTCACTGATACTGATACTGATACTGATACTTTAAGCTCAGTTAAACCTATTGCCCAAGCCAGAAGCACTTGAGCTTTGCTAACACGTTTATCCTATCTGCTTACAGACAGACTTAACGAGTTAACTCCGAAATCATCAGGCTGGCAGTATACAAAAGGAAGCTGCTAACGATAACTATCACTACCCATTTTTGCAGTTTTTCGTTTGTCCGGTAACGAAACAGCACAAATGCCAAAGCCAATAAAAAAACAATCGCTATTAATCGAGTCATAACTCCTCCTTGTTTCTCTATTTTATACCATTTAAATAAGCAAGTTACGTCAGAGACTCGTTGTTTGATCATTTAGTTGAACAACATTTGAGCAAACAGATATTTTGTAGCTGACATCACATTTTATATGATCTAGGATACGCCTACAGATTACCTAATTATTTAGGTAATTGTTCCGATGAAGACTGCAGGAGAGTGATTTTTAACTAAATATTAACATTTAGTTAGATAAACCCGCCGAAGAAGTAAATCTTTCAGGCGCTTTGTGCTGGAGAAATCCAGAAAAGTGAGGACTGTCGTTGGAGGAACCTCTGGAGAGAACCGTACTACTTTTTTTGTAGCAAGCGGTCGCCGAAGGAGCAAGCTTAGTGCCCGTTACTTATCTATAAGTGATTCGCTAAGTGAAACTCTCAGGCAAAAGGACAGAGGAGTGGAAAGCAACAGCCTTAATTAACAAAAGAATTCTATCTAGAAATCCGTCTGTATTAAGTAGTGCTATCGATCCCTGTGATCTGCACTGCCTTCCCTCTTCTCCTTAAATTTTATATTTATTAAGGGGAATCTATGAACCACCTACAAGCTACACTACAAACCATCAACCAATTCGTCTGGGGACCACCACTGCTTATTCTGCTAGTGGGTACAGGCATCTACTTTACTTTTCGCTTAGGCTTACTCCAGTTTAGACACCTTCCAACTGCTCTAAAAATGGTGTTCACCAAAGACAAATCCGGCAAGGGTGACGTATCAAGCTTCGCCGCTTTGTGTACTGCACTTTCCGCAACTATTGGTACAGGTAACATCGTTGGTGTAGCGACCGCAATCAAGATTGGTGGCCCTGGTGCCCTATTCTGGATGTGGCTTGCCGCTGTATTTGGTATGGCGACCAAATACGCAGAATGTCTACTTGCCGTTAAATACCGCAGAACCGATAGCAAAGGAGAAATGGTTGGCGGACCAATGTACTACCTGCAATACGGTGTCGGCTCACGAATCTTAGCGGTCATGTTCGCTGTCTTCGCGCTCGGTGTTGCTTGCTTCGGTATCGGTACCTTCCCACAAGTAAACGCTATTTTAGACGCAACTCAAATCTCATTTGGCGCTTCACGTGAAATGTCAGCGGTTGTCCTCACGATACTAGTGGCGGTTGTAACCCTTGGTGGTATTCAATCTATCGCTAAAGTAGCAGGGAAAGTCGTTCCTACGATGGCGGTGATGTACGTCGTCGCGTGTTTAAGCGTTCTTATTTCAAATGCAGACCAACTACTGAATGCCATTACCCTTGTTGTGACTTCTGCGTTTACCAACACGGCAGCAACCGGTGGTTTCTTTGGCGCGAGCATCATGCTTGCTATCCAATCAGGTATCGCTCGTGGTGTGTTCTCGAACGAATCTGGCTTAGGTAGCGCACCAATGGCTGCAGCAGCGGCTAAAACAGACTCATGTGTGAAGCAAGGACTTGTCTCTATGACAGGCACCTTCTTCGATACCATCATCATCTGTACGATGACAGGTCTGGCGCTTATCTTAACAGGCGCTTGGCAGACGGACCTTTCTGGCGCTGCGATGACCACTCACGCGTTCGCTGTTGGTTTGAATGCAGACACCCTTGGCCCTATGTTGGTTTCTGTTGGCTTAATCTTCTTTGCGTTTACAACAATTTTAGGTTGGAACTACTACGGTGAGCGCTGTGTTGTTTTCTTGCTGGGTACCAAAGCAGTATTGCCTTACAAGATTATCTTCATCGCCTTGGTTGCTTCTGGTGCATTCTTAAAGCTCGACATGATCTGGATAATCGCGGATATCGTGAACGGCCTAATGGCAATTCCGAACCTAATTGGGCTTATCTTACTGCGCCATGTTGTTATCGAAGAAACCAAGCTATTCTTCAAACCGTTAACTTCCTCAAAGGATTGCGAAGCAGTTAAAGCATAATAAGAATTGAGCGATCAAAAACGCCCGCAATGATGTGCGGGCGTTTTATTATAAAACTAATGGCTATGTGCCAGTGATTTAGATTCCAATAAACTAAGTCACTATGACTTAGCTAGGTTCTTCCATTAAAAGCTTCACACCCAGCCCCACCAGCACCATACCCGTCACTCCTTCCATCCACTTCATAAAACTCGCATTCTTAAGCAAGTTTTTAGCCGAGTTAAGTGCCCCTGCCAAACCGCATTGCCACACCATCGCAATCATAAAGTGCACCGAAGCCATCAACATAGATTGCAATAATGGTGATCCTTCAGGGTTTACGAATTGAGGTAAAAAGGCCAAATAGAAAACTGCCGTTTTTGGGTTAAGAACGTTAGACAGAAAACCTTCGCGTAGAGAACGCTTAGCACTGTATGCTTGCTGAGCTTGTTCACCCACCTTCAAACCGCCACCGTTTTTCATCAAAGCTCGTAAACTGCTTAAGCCAAGCCAGATCAGGTAAACCGCACCCACCATCTTAACGGCTTGAAAGAGTTCAGCTGACTGGGCGAGGATTGCAGAAATACCCACAGCAGAGAAAAACGCGTGTACATACAAGCCGCTACAAATACCAAAGCTGGTCATCACGCCGTCAGATAAGCCAGAACGGCTCGTATTGCGAATCACCAAAGCCGTATCTAAACCCGGCGTTAGCGTTAAAATAGTAATGGCAATTAAAAATGCCTCAAAGTTCAAAATATCCATATCATTGTCATTGTTGTTCAGCGATCTATCATCAATACCGTGTATCTGAACAATTCGCAAGCAACAATTGCCACCAGCTATACAACTCACTGATTTTGTGCACAATGGAACAGTTTGATTTGTTAAGAAATAGTAAATTCTAGGCATCGTACTGCCTCATGCTTTTATCGCTATATCTTCAACTCCGAAGGTCAGCGTCATTAAAAAGCAGAGCCATAATCAAAGTACACCAGAGATGAACCTTAACGCTGACGCTGTCCTAGGGATCATTTAAAGAAACCAAATTAAGAGTAGTCAAATGAGCGCATTCAAAAAACTAGTCGAGCACTCTCAAAAATGTTCACGCTTTCAACACCTAGCCTCTATTTGTGGTTGGGACCAAGCTTCCATGATGCCTGCCGGTGGTAACCAAGCTCGTAGTGAAGCGATGGCCGAACTTTCGGTTCATATTCACGGGTTGATGACGCAACCACAGCTTGGCGATTGGATTGCAGATGCTGAAAACGAAGCGCTAAATGGCGAGCAACAATCGTCTCTGCGTGAAATTAAACGCCAATGGCAACAAGCTAACCTACTTCCAGAAAAACTGGTTGAAGCGAAATCTCTAGCGGGTTCAAAGTGTGAACATGCATGGCGCAGCCAACGTGGTAACAACGACTGGGTTGGATTCGAAAAGAACTGGCGTGAAGTGGTTGAGCTATCTCGTGAAGAAGCGCAGATCCGCGCCGACGCAGCGAACCTAACGCCTTATGATGCGATGCTGGATATCTATGAACCGGGCACCAGCTCTGCTTCGCTTGATATCTTGTTTGCAGACGTTAAAACTTGGCTTCCAGGCTTGATTGATGAAGTGATCGAAAAGCAGTCGAGCGAGCAATTTAATGCGCCATCTGGCACCTATTCAACCGAGAAACAGAAAGCACTGGGTTTAGAAGTCATGAAGCTGCTTCAGTTCGACTTCGAACACGGCCGATTGGATGAAAGTGTTCACCCATTCTGTGGCGGCGTACCTTCAGACGTGCGTATCACAACCCGATACGACGAAGCGGAATTCGTTCAAAGCTTAATGGGTATTGTGCATGAAACAGGACACGCACGTTACGAACAAGGCTTACCAAAACACCTAGCAGGCCAACCGGCGGGCGAAGCGCGCTCTATGGGCATCCACGAATCTCAATCTTTGTTCTTCGAGATGCAAGTTGGCCGCAGCGACCCATTCATCGGACACTTAGCAAACTTGGCGGGGCAGCAATTCTCAGGTTCAGAGTTTGAGAAAGAGAACTTCCAGAAGATCTACACTCGCGTGAAGAAAGACTTCATCCGTGTTGACGCTGATGAGCTTACCTACCCTGCACACGTTATCTTACGCTACGAAATTGAACGTGACTTGATCAACGGTAAGATCAAACACACCGATGTGCCAGAACTATGGAATACTAAGATGCAGTCATACCTTGGATTAAGCACTCAAGGCAATTTCACTAATGGCTGTATGCAGGATATTCACTGGACGGACGGCGTATTCGGTTACTTCCCATCTTACACACTAGGGGCGATGTACGCGGCTCAGTTCATGGCTTCAATGAAGAAAACAGTGGATGTGAACGCTGTGATTGAAAGTGGCGACCTATCCCCTATCTTCACTTGGTTAGAATCGAATATTTGGAGTAAAGGCAGCCTGCTTAACACCGATGACTTGGTGAAAGGCGCAACCGGTGAAACCTTGAATGCGCAATACTTCAAAGATCACCTAAGAAGCCGTTACCTTTAATGGAATAAATCGATAGAGGCTGATCAGTTTATTGCTTCAGCCTTTTTAATCTCATTTTCAAAACATACTTAGGTTGATTTGAAGATTTATCCCTTCATCGAACCTAACAATCACGGAATATCCTGGTACCTGCTAGCGCGGAATTGGACAATTCCGAGTTGCGTCTTTTGCTAATATAGCAAAGCATGAATTATTGAAAGTATGGAAAAATTCGCTTACGTGAGTGTCCAGTATCACTGGAGCAGATCATTTGTTATATTTTTTTACCTGAGAACAATGCAACACACCCTATAACTTCCACTTTTACATCAGTAAAGTGTTCATTTAACGATGTCACCAATGAGTCTAAATCATCGTTGTTATTACTAAATATGCCTTTCTTATTGTAAACACCCATCAATTTTTTAGCGAAAAAATTCAGTTTCGTACCCTTACCTAAAATTGTACTACCAAACAAAACCCCACCTTCGTTCATATA
>NZ_AJZM02000415.1:15910-16055 GCF_000272405.2 Vibrio tasmaniensis 1F-187 | reverse complement strand
TGGCAAACCAGAGCTTATCCTTATCGCTACAGGTTCTGAAGTTGAGCTAGCGGTTAGCGCTGCTGCTGAACTAACAGCTGAAGGCAAGAAAGTACGCGTAGTCTCTATGCCTGCTACTGACGCATTCGACAAGCAAGACGCTGAA
>NZ_AJZM02000415.1:15605-15900 GCF_000272405.2 Vibrio tasmaniensis 1F-187 | reverse complement strand
TGAAGGCAAGAAAGTACGCGTAGTATCTATGCCTGCTACTGACGCGTTCGATAAGCAAGACGCCGAGTACCGTGAGTCTGTACTTCCATCTGACGTTACAGCACGTATCGCAGTAGAAGCTGGTATCGCTGACTTCTGGTACAAGTACGTTGGTTTCGGTGGCAAGATCATCGGCATGACAACGTTCGGCGAATCTGCACCAGCAGGCGAGCTATTCAAGATGTTCGGTTTCACTACTGAAAACGTAGTAAACACTGCAAAAGAGCTTCTTGCTTAATCATTCGTTGTAACGCGA
>NZ_AJZM02000415.1:0-15595 GCF_000272405.2 Vibrio tasmaniensis 1F-187 | reverse complement strand
CACTACTGAAAACGTAGTAAACACAGCAAAAGAGATTCTTGCTTAGTCTTGATTAAATTGCCTCGCCCTTAATTAGGTTGATGCATTATTAGTTCTACAATACCAAACGTATAAAGTGAAACTAAAAGGCCTGACTTCGATAGTCAGGCCTTGATTACCGCTTAACAGAAATGTCTAACGTTACAGGATCATTTCACATAGCTGGCTTTTTGTTTACCAGAATCTTAACTCTCTACTTATCGCTCCATACTGCCATTTCATTACCACTTGGCTCTCTAAAATGGAAGCGTCGCCCGCCGGGAAAGCTGAATATCTCACGGTTTATCTCGCCACCAGCATCAGTCACATCACGCTTGGTTTGCTCAAGATCTTCGCTATAAAAAACCATCAACGCCGCACCACCTTCAGCATTGGACGCTAGATCCGCTAAATAAAACCCACCCATTAAGCCTTTACCTTCAAAAGCAGAATACTCAGGGCCGTAGTCTTCAAAGACCCAACCAAACACTTGGCTGAAAAATGCCTTCGTGGCGGCAATGTCTCGCGCTGCAAATTCAATGTAGTTAATTGAGCCGTGTTCCATAACGGGTTCCTTCTGCTTTATGCTTTATGCCTTTTCCCTAATGATAATATCTTACGCCCTAATTAGAATAGCTTATGCCCTAATAATAATGGGTAGCGGGCTTGAAGATCTAATCTTAGACAATCACGTCAACTGACATCACTTTTTACGAACAACGGGGTAATCAGAACCATGTAGCTCTTGCACAAAGCCAGAACCATCACCACTGTGCGTGATCCATACTTTTTCTTTCGCTCGCGTCATTGCCACGTAAAACAAACGACGCTCTTCCGCATAAGGGAACACATCCGAAGATTCAGTCAACGCGCCATCAATGTGCAATTGTTTCTTCTTCGCGGGGAACTGTCCTTCATCAACGCAAAGAATAATCACGAAATCCGCTTCTTTACCCTTACTCGCGTGACAAGTCATGAAGCTGATATCAATTGAGGTATAGATCTTTTTCCAGTCTTCCAACAGCTCTGGTTTGTGGTAATGATTTCGCCCAAGCAACATCACTGATTTATTCGCTTTACCTTTTGCTTGCCTGTTTATCTGATCGAGGATCTTCTCAACTTCTTTGCTTGGCGCACTATAAACCGACTTCTGCTTCTGTTGTTTGAAGCTGTTGAGCTCTTTTGGTAATTGAATCGGGTTTTCCTGCACAAAGCGATTGGCAACCGAACCTAACTGATTGTTAAATCGATAAGTCGTATCTAGATGATGAATTGTCGAGCTCTCAAAACGATCTTTAAAGCCCGTCGTTAGATCAACATCTGCACCCGCGAACTGGTAAATTGACTGCCAGTCATCACCTACGGCAAAAATAGAAGCTTGGTGCTGCGCTTTCGATTGATTGCACAAGGCTTCAACCAAGGCTAAACGATCTGGTGAGATATCTTGATATTCATCGATCATGATGAACTTCCAAGGCGAAATGAATTTCCCCTTCTCGACATACTGTGTCGCTCGGCTGATCATGATTGAGAAGTCGATATGATTCTGTTCTTTCAATTCCTTTTGCCAAGCGGTTACGCATGGCCAACACAGTGAAAGCTCGCTATTGAGGCGCGTATAGTCACGGTGATCAATCAGTTGTTGCTGTACTTCTTTTTTCGTTAAACCCGATGCATTCAACTGTTCAAGTTGCTTTTCAAGCCAACCAATCAATTTAAGATTTGAAACATGACTACCTAGCTCATCATCACCGGTTAAATAAGCAATTGGCCATTTAGACAAGTGCTTTTGCCAACGTTTAAAGTTGGTCGGCGTCATCCAGTGCTTCTTCAACCAATCAATGCACCATGCTTGGCGTTGGTTGTCATCGAGTGCGAGCGGAGAAATAACCACGCGTTCGGGTTCAACTTGATTCAGTATCTTTAGACCCAACTGGTGGAAAGTACTGACTTGCACCTTCTCGGCTGATATGCCAATTTTGCTGTTAAGGCGCTGCTTCATCTCTTCCGCGGCTTCACGACCAAAGGCGAGCAGTAACAACTCTTTAGCTTGAGCTTGGTGGCTTTGCAATAAATACGCGACGCGAGCGGTGAGAACACTGGTTTTACCTGAGCCTGCGCCCGCTAAAATAAGGTTGTGATCATCATTCATCAAGACCGCATATTGTTGCGACAAGTTCAGGGGTGACGACTCACATTGAGCAAACAATACTTCCCAATTTTGTCTTTCTGTCTCTAACCACTGTTGATTCCTCTCGGCTTGCTGAATTTCCGTTTCAGACAACCATGGCTGCATTCGAGCAATGCGGTTTGGCATGCGCTGTGCCGCTTCCTCTAGAGTCATCGTCATATTTTCCAGACCTGCGTTGACCATGTCGACCCAAGTCTTCACTTTAGAATGCGGTAGGAAAGCAGGAAGTTGCTCAAGACGTGTCAATTCATCTTCCCATTGAGGAACGTGCTCTGCCAACTGTTCACATTGTCTGTCATGCCACTTCTGATAAGCAGCAACCGATGCGCGCGCAAATTGACGACATTGTTCCCATGGAAGGCCTTGGACTAACCAGCTTCGCTGTTTGCCATCTTGTTGATTAGCAAAAAACTGCAACGATCCCCAAAACAATCCGCGCTTTATCGCGATCTTGCCACTCCAAATAGTGAAAGGGATACGTTCTTCACTGCCTACTGAAGATAACAGCAGGCGTGGACCATCAAGCTCAACTTGATGATATTCATTTTGAATAAAAAACTGTGCAGTCTTATTAGCGCTTAGCTGCATTGGAGCGTGCTCTTTAATTGGGAATATTGAATTTATATCATGATGCAGTGAGAATTAATAATGTCTCACTGCTTATCGACGCTTTCATAACCACCTAGGGGCAATTATGGATAAGTATCAAATTCTTGTGCTTGATTTCTGTTAGGATTATGGTTTTAGTGTGTCAAGTGAGCGACTGTGGACTTCTCAGCAAAACTACGCCTTTATTGGGCGAATAAAACCATAAATTACAGCGTATTAATTCTCATCACTCTGCTCGGTGTTGTAGTACCTGCTTGGTATTATGGTCAAAACACACTGATCACACCATTAATTTTAGGGGTTATTGCTGCGGCTCTTGCTGAAAGTGATGACAGTTTTACTGGCCGTCTCAAAGCACTCACATTGACCTTTATCTGTTTCGCTGTAGCCGCTTTCTCTATCGAGATCCTGTTCGATACACCTTGGCTGTTCGCGATAGGGCTTTTCGTTTCAACCTTCTCTTTTATTATACTCGGTGCAATTGGCCCTAAATACGCCAGTATCGCGTTTGGTTCGCTGCTTGTTGCTATCTATACCATGCTCGGTGCCCATGAGAGCACCAACCTTTGGTTTCAACCGCTTCTACTTTTAACCGGCGCCGCTTGGTACTACTTCATGTCGATGATTTGGCAGATTGTTTGGCCGATGCAGCCCGTACAGCAAAACCTGGCGACGGTATTCGATCAAATCGGCAATTACATCGGCTCAAAAGCGGAACTCTTCTACCCTGTATCTGACCTTATTCCTCAGCCACATCGCATTATTGAAGCTAAGTTAAACGCCAGTACCGTTAATGCACTCAACATGTGTAAAGCAACACTGCTTAACCGATCTAAGCGCGGGCACATTGATGGTCCGAGTGACCGATTCCTAAACACCTATTTCATCGCACAAGACATTCATGAACGCGTAAGCTCTACCCACTACCGCTATCAAGAGCTGGCAAAGCACTTTGAACGCTCTGATGTGTTGTTTCGATTCAAGTATCTACTAGAAGCCCAAGCCACAGCCTGTAAAGAAGTGGCGAGCTCATTGAAAGTCGGAGCTGAATACCAACATGGCGATAAGTCTGTATTAGCACTTGATGAGTTAATGTCTTCGCTTAACCATCTTAACCAACAGAACAAGCCCGAGTGGAAATCACTGCTCAACCAACTGGATTACTTATTCAATAACCTAGCTACCGTCGAAAAGCAGCTCTCGAATATCAGTAACCCGGATGCGGAAAAGTTGGAAGAAGACGTATTGGACGATACCAACCCTCATACTTTGACGGCAATGTGGCACAAGATCAAAGCCAACCTGAATACCGACTCGATGCTGTTTCGTCATGCAATTCGTATGGCAATCACATTGACGCTCGGCTACGGGATCATTCAAGGTTTTGAGATTGAAAGAGGTTATTGGATTTTGCTAACAACACTGTTTGTGTGCCAACCAAACTACAGTGCAACGCGACAAAAGCTGACGGCTCGTGTCATTGGCACCGTCGCAGGCTTGTTGATTGGAGTACCGTTGTTGACCTTTTTCCCATCTCAAGAGAGTCAGCTGGTATTCATTGTGGTCAGTGGCGTGATGTTCTTCGCTTTCCGTATCAATAACTACGGTTTCGCGACCGCCTTTATCACACTGCTTGTGCTCTTTTGCTTCAATCAATTAGGGGAAGGCTACGCAGTTGTATTGCCCAGACTAGCAGATACCTTCATTGGCAGCGCGCTCGCTGTTTTAGCGGTTAGCTATATTTTACCGGACTGGCAATCAAAACGACTTCACAAGGTGATGGCAGATGCGCTTGATTCCAATAAAGATTATCTCGCTCAGATCATTGGCCAATACCGTGTAGGCAAAAAAGACAGCCTTAGCTATCGTATTGCACGCCGCAGTGCACATAACAATGATGCAAATCTGACTGCCGCTGTTAGTAGCATGCTGGTTGAGCCGGGTAAGTATCGTACATCTGAAGATGAGAGCTTCCGATTCCTAACACTCAATCATGCACTACTCAGCTATATCTCTGCTCTGGGAGCTCATAGAACACGTATCGATGACGAAGCGACACACAAACTGGTACTGGACGCACACAGAGTAATACACGAGCATCTCGACGCTCTCAACGACCAGCTGTTTTGTCATCAAGAACAATGCGAAGTAAAAAACGCTTACGATCCTGAACTTGATAAGCGTTTAAGTGAATGGCGAGAAGAGGATGAGAGCTCTGTTAGAATGGTTCTACAACAGCTACATTTGATTTATCGAATGCTTCCAGAACTGCATACCTTAGCCACAAAATTTGCAGTTAAAGTTAAGATTGAAAAGCCGCTTGAAAAAGAAGTTTCAAGATAAAAAACAAAACAACAGTAAAAACAAAAAGATAATGAAGTTGCTCATTTTTTGAACACTCCGTATGTTTATACATTGCTCTACCAAAAGGCTCATCTAGGTAGAGCAACCACTTGCCTACCCTTTATCTACAAGGGCCGTTCAAATCTTACACGCATGCAAACTTGCTGACTTTGATTGACTCATCCATAACTTTGCCTAACATTCCTCGGACAAAAAACAACCAAAGGGATCTATAGTTGTCTTAGTTTTAGGAAACTTCAAACTTCATTTAATATTCACTTAATCTTGTTTGATTTATTGAATCAGTAAGCTATGCTCTATTGAGCATATGGATTTGAACTAAGGTCTCATTATGAATACACAGCAATTTGAAGCATTTAAGCAGAAAATACAGCTCCTTAACCCGCAGCAATTGAAAGCACTTCAAGGTGAAATAGACGAAAACCTTGAAACAGATCAACCTTCTCTTTTGACAGACGAAGAGTTAAACGTACTGAATGAGTTGTTCAATTAATAGACTAATGTCACTATTTTAGCTTAAATCCACCTGATCTTAGTAATTTGTAGCCGTTCTCCATTGCACTCAAAATATCGTCCGCCTAGACTCATTTCATACGTCAATAAAAGGTTCTGCTATGTCGATATCTGGTATTCAATCTGGTTACGCCATCATTCAGCAGTCAACCAACATGGCTGAAGAAGCCGCTATCGAGCTTAACCAAAACTCCAAACACTCTCCAAAAACCAACGACACTTTCCAAACTAGCGATTTGAGCTTCAATCAAATAGAACCTGAACAATCCATTTCGTTTAAAGAGAAAGAGCCTGAACCAGCTTCTTCCTCTACTGAAGCGTTATTAAAGCTGACACAGAGCGCAAATTACAACCGTGTTGGTGCGAGTGTGGTTGATCGTCAAAACGAAGCCATTGGTAGCCTTCTCGATATCCATATCTGATTCGAGCTACTATTTATCGATTTGATGGTTACCCTCTTTTTGACTAACAAATGGCTCTAAATCCATACAAACTGTAACTCATTATATCAGGCACTTGTTTCTGGTTTATTACTCGGTAGAATCAGCGCAAATCAATTTTGCTGCACAAACTTTACTTCATACTATTTATGCCAAAACTAAATCTGCATCGCCGTGACTATGTTTCTATTTTAGGAGGCGACATCTCCGCAGACGAATTAGAAAAGAAGCTCCAGCCTCATTTTGATAAGCCAGTGAATAAACTGACTCCGAGCCCTTATCTGACTGAAAAAAACCTTACACGTCGCTGGGCGGCTATCGATAATGCAGACTCGCAGCAAGAACTGCTCGACCCTCATACTCAAAGCCAGATTCAGGCTTATGAGAAAAACATAGAGCACTTTATTGGCACGGTAAAAGTCCCTGTTGGTATATCTGGCCCTTTAAGAGTCAATGGCCTGTTTGCTAAAGGCGACTACCTAGTCCCACTTGCAACCACTGAAGCGGCGCTTGTCGCGTCGTATAACCGTGGTTCAAAGCTGATCACAGCTTGTGGTGGTGCAAGTGCAATGTTGCTCAATGAAGGCGTAACACGCACTCCTGGTTTCGCATTCCAAGGATTAGTTGAAGCAGGACAGTTTGTGGCATGGGCAGTGACCCAGTATGACCAATTTAAAACCTTAGCTGAATCAACAACGTCGCACGGCAAACTTACCGACATCAATATCAACATCGAAGGTAACCATGTTTACTTGGTGTTTGAATTTCTAACCGGAGACGCTTCTGGTCAGAATATGGTAACTATCGCGACCAACGCTGTATTTGAGTACATCATAGAAAATACGCCGGTTAAGCCCGATCATGCTTTCCTTGATGGCAACTTATCAGGCGATAAGAAAGCCAATACACAAACCTTGCGCAGCGTTCGTGGTAAAAAAGTCACAGCCGAGGTCAATATCTCTGCTGAGCTTGTCGCTAAGTACCTCCACACCACACCAGAGAAGATGGTGCAGTTCGGACAAATGACCACAGTCGGTGGCGCTCTAAGCGGTACGATTGGTATCAATGCTCATTATGCCAATGCACTTGCTGCACTCTACATTGCTTGCGGTCAAGACGCGGCGTGTGTTGCTGAGTCTGCGATTGGTATGACTCGTATGGAGCTCAACAAAGAAGGTGGTTTGTACGCGAGTGTAACGCTGCCTAACTTGATGTTAGGAACAGTCGGTGGCGGTACTGGCCTACCAAGCCAAAAAGCGTGTCTCGATTTACTAGGGCTACACGGCAACGGTAAATCACAAGCCTTAGCTGAGGTTTGTGCGGTTTTATGTTTGGCGGGTGAGCTATCGATTGTAGGCGCATTCTGTGCGGGTCACTTTTCGTGCGCTCATCACAAGTTAGCGCGCTAGTTTCTGTTATAAAACCTTAAACCGACCGTTGTCACGCATTGAGTGAGTTGTGTATGGATTACTTACATTTATCGCGAGTGAGCCTTAAACACCTCACTGCGCTTCATATTATGCTGAACACCCACAGCGTCACTCAAACGTCAGAGCAACTCTTTGTCAGCCCTTCGAGTGTGAGTAAGACATTGTCTCAGCTGCGTGACATCCTTAATGACGAACTTTTCTATCGAGACGGCACCAAGCTGATCCCGACTCCCTTTGCCCTGAAAATAGCGCCCACTGTTCACGCGATCCTTTCCAGCATGAACGGGTTACTTCACCAAAAGAGTTTTACTCCTCAGGAGTATCAAGGCAGCTTTTCACTTTCGATGCGTGAAAGTACCTTCGAAGTGTTTGCCTCGAAGATCAGCAAAATCACCACTGAACTTGCACCAAAAGCCAAACTTAATATCTATTCGAAACAGGAGCTTGGATTCGATGCTTTGCTCAGTGGTAAGGTCAACTTGATCCTGTTGCCACACGATATCTCTCAACCCCCAACGGATAATAAAGAGCTGGTGTGGGAAACAATTCTTCCTGATGAAATGGTTTGTTTGATGGGCGCACACCACCCTCTCGCTCAGCAAGAACTAACGGTTGAAGGTTATTTAGATTACAAACATATTGGAATCTTAGATAACGAACTGTCTAAGCCTTACTTTGAGCAAAACTTAGTGCAATGTCATAAGCCTAGAGAGATGGCGATATCGGTAGCGGACTTTGGCGCGGCGGCGGTGTTATGTCACCACACACCTTTCTTGTTCACTTGCTCAAAACAATGGGCTGAGCATGCCAAACAAGCACAAGGCTTGGTAAGTAAACCGCTTCCTTTTGATTACGGAAAAGTGGCGTATAGCTTGGTGTGGAACAAGCCAAACATGAATGATCAGGCGATCAAATGGTTGTGTGACTTGTTTTTAGAAGCCTAACTCTTTTCGCATTGATGACCGAAAATATTAGGTATAAACCTCAGGGGTTTGCATTGCTCTTTGAACAATTGAGTAGAGCTTATCGTGAAAGCTCTGCATTTGTTGTTCGGTGCATTTAGGCCACTCTAAAGCTTCGCCAATTACCCCATGATGTTGAAACGCATTTAACCGAATTCGAACATCACTTGGCAAACCCTTCAAGTAATACCCGACCTGCTCTACCTCGATATCTAGGTCACTTTTATTAGGAATATGCAGTAACCGAACTTCATGTAATTTGCCTTTATCAGCTAAGTAGTTAATGGTTTCAAACACTCGATGGTTCCCTCTACCCACTAACCATTGATGCGTTTCAGATTGCCATGATTTTAGGTCGATCATCGCACCATCAAGGTAAGGTAATACCTTATCCCAACCTTGCTGTGTCAACGAGCCATTACTATCAATAAAACACGTTAAGTGTGCCAATTGCGGATCGCTTTTGATCGCCTGAAATAGCTCGACGATAAACGGCAATTGCATGGTCGCCTCGCCACCCGAAACGGTAATACCGCTCAGGAAGAATTGATTGTGCCTAACCAGTTCAAGCACATCTGATACCGTCATCGTGGTGATTTTGGGGCTAGACTTATGATCACAGATATCGACGCACTGATCGCAGTTGGTACACGCTAACGGACCCCACTTCACTTTGCCTTCAATAAGACTCAGAGCACTGCTCGGGCAGCCACTCACGCAGTCTCCACAATGGTTACAGTGGTTGATGGTGTGTGGATTATGACAAGTGATGCAATCGAAATTACACCCCTGTAGGAACAGCATCAAGCGATTTCCTGGTCCATCAACACAAGAAAAGGTCAGCACACGGCTGACCTTCGCTTGTTTTTCTGTCTTATTATTTTTAACCCTAGCCATTTGAGTTGTTAGATCAGAAATTTTCATAATTCACATTGTTCGTATTCGAGAAACACATAACATGCGTACGTTAAAGCTATTCGTATGCCGGCGACATCTCTAAGCTCGCTACGCGTGGTTTACGCTCTAGTATGCCCGTATTTTTTGCAGCTTCAGCACCAAGGAAAGTGGTATTGGTGCGTGAACCTTGCTCGTCATATTTGGCAATGTCAGACAGCTTAATCATATAACCTGTCACACGAACCAAATCGTTCGATGCTACGTTAGCGGTGAACTCACGGTAACCCGCTTGAATCGCCCCTTTACACAGGTTGAACATCGCTTCTGGATTGGACTTCACCGTTTCGTCGATGGTCAGAATGTCGCTGATACCCGACGTGTAGAACTTGTGGTGACCAGCCGTCGCACGTACGTAAGACACTGGATCTGGTTCTGTTCCATAAGGGATGCGTACACCCGGCGTCACATCTTCATCGAGGCTGATACCACCTTGAGCGTGTAACAGAGCCTTACCTTCCAGCCCATATTTCACTTCCGAGTTTTCAACAATCTCAGCCAGCTTTTCAGAAATACGATGGCCTAACTGATTTGCTTGTTCATCGTGACCATAGCGCCCTGCTTTGCCTTCTTTTTCCATTAAGATGTTAACCGCCTCAGCCATGCCATAAATACCAAACATTGGCGCAAAGCGATCTTCTTCAATTAAGCCTTCTTTGGTTAAGAAGCCTTCGAAGAAGTTAGACTCTTCATGTAAGAAGCGACTACGTGCATTCATCAATTCGATCATGATGCTGCTGTAGTTAGGTAGTACTTGCTGTAAGAAGTCTACGCTGTCTTCAGATTTCAGAGCCACTTGCTTGAGGTTCATACGTACTAGCGTGTTTGAACCACCCGCCAGAGGCAAAGAGTTGTAGCAACTCACGATGCCAAAACGCTTATCTCCGTACGCAGCGGCGTGTGCAGGATAATTGGCAATGTGCGGCTTGCTGCATTCACAGATATTGCTCGCAGCATGACGAAGCAGGTCATCAGATGTGACTGCAGGGTCGTACATAAAGGTTAAGTTAGGTGCGATCTGCTTGAGTTCAGCATCCACACGTAAAATAGTGCGACATACAATGTTGTCACTAGGGCCAATATTAACGTGCATGAAGGCATCTGGCAGCGTGCGATCCAGCATGATCCAGAACAGCTTCAGCTTTTGGTATACCTGCTCATCCGTCAAACCGCCAACAAAAGGCATCAACACATCGTCCAACTGGCCTAAGTAAACCGGAATTGAAGTCACTGATGGAACGTGATGATAAAGGATGGTGAGCATGTTCAATGCTTCGTCGAAATTAGTAGCCGCGCTAAGCTCTAAATACTTGGAGCCTTGATGTAAGTATTTAGAATAATCAGGAAGCACATAGCGCGGCTTAAATGGGGCGTGACCTTCAAACATGTCACACAGCACACCTTGTTGTAAGGCTTGCTCTACTTCATTGCTTACCGGCATATACGGCAGACTGGCTTCAGCTTCTAAGGCAAGATAGCTCGACTTCTGTTTTGGGGACAGGTTGGCATCTGAAATGATATTGCTAAAGCGTTGTTGTTGTTCTGAAAGTGTTGAAGAAGTAGATGACACAGATTGGTGGCTCATGGTTAAACCCTTAATATTATTATGGGCTTATTTTATATCTCACACTTACATTTCCACTAATGAAATGTATGCAAGCCTACATTTCCAAAATGGAAAACACCATTTGTAACTTAGTAATTTATGAATAGATAGCTTGTAAATTTTGTGAATAGACAGTTTTTAAATTGGCCATTTGCCAATTAACGATGGTTGTTTATCGATGATTGTCGTTGGGGAAGGGAAAGAATGAGCAGAAGAGATTAGGCCGCTTAATTGAACCGTTTAGTTTAAAACGCAAGTGCGTATAAATAGAAAACCCACATAACGGATCCAAAGATCGTTGATGTGGGTTTAGTCAATTAAGCGTGAGTGCGGTTATCTGGAGTTATCTATACGTCAACTCCAGATACGTCAACTACAGACAAGTAACCTATAGA
This sequence comes from Vibrio tasmaniensis 1F-187, assembly GCF_000272405.2. Lineage (GTDB taxonomy): Bacteria > Pseudomonadota > Gammaproteobacteria > Enterobacterales > Vibrionaceae > Vibrio > Vibrio tasmaniensis_A. Next base: position 4,113 of record NZ_AJZM02000415.1, on the reverse strand, counting down.
TGAGGAACCACTTGTTTACGGCCTACACCCATCAGAACCTTCAAAGTACCTTGTGGGGTGTCGATTGAAAACGGTGTTGAGACTTCAACAATCGAAAAACCTGCTGCGCTCAATACATTCTGGGAGCGCTGTTCGCTGACCCCAAAATCTTCGCTGTCGTTTTCTAAGTACCAATCCCAGTGTACAAAAACCCCATCGTTTTCTAACAGAGTATAAATAAGGCTGACCGTATCTTGTAGGTTCGGAATAAAGCCACATACCGAAGAGGCTACCACTAAGTCAAACTGATTTCTGAATGCTGGGTGTTGGGCTGCAAGTCCGCGCGATAAGATATCAACGACAGGCTCTACATTAGACAGCTCTTTTTTATCTAACTCTTCAATCATCCCTTCTGAGATATCGAGAGCGATAATCTCTTTTGCAAAAGGAGATATTTTCTGGCTGAGTAATCCTGTACCACAACCAAAATCAAGGACACGGGTTCCGTTCAAATCAACGAGCTGTGTTAACTGGTCAAATGCGGACTGTGCGAATACAGCAGTAGCGGGGTCGTTATCCCAATCAGGTGCGTACTCGTCCCATTGTTTCGCCATCATGGCCTCCATCTTTACTTCTTGTAGGTTCGGAACGCCCCCAGAATAAACCAAATTAGTCAATTCGTCATAGAGTTATCATGCAAAGATGGACTATTTCTAAGATAGTCAGCACAATATTCAGATAATATGCACCGCCACCCGCTCAATATGGAAATGAAATGAACCTTTCTCAAGTCCAAGCCTTTTGTTCTGTTGCTGATTTAGGATCCGTCTCTGAAGCTGCGCGACAGCTTGAATGTAACCGAACCAAACTGAGCATGTCGATCAAAGCCTTGGAAAAAGAGTTAGATGTCGAACTGTTTGTTCGAAGCGGTAACCATGTCGAGCTGTCTGAGGCAGGTAAGGCCATATATAAAGACTGTGAAGGCATGTTGGTAACGGCAGCACGCATTAAGCAAACCTGCTTACATGTTTCGGGTGAATTCAACGCAGAGATTTGGATCGCACGCGACGATTCCCTACCCGATGAAATGTGGCAAAGTTTATCGCACGCCCTAAACAACAAATACCCTTCCACTTCTTTCAACTTCGTTCTCGCTTCTAGTGGCGACTTGGCTAATCTTGTCGAAACTCAGCAAGTTGATTTTGCGTTTGGTGTCGATTACGAGCGTGTCGACGACCCAAGAATTATCTACAACCCACTCGGCAAGATCCGAATGATGTCGGTATGTAAGAAAGGGCATGATTTAAGTGCGATGCGAAGAGTGTCGGATGAAGTACTAAGAAATTCGATGCAAGCGACCATGGTTTATCTCAATGAAAAAGATAACCCTGAGCTTGAGCCCTTCTCTCGCCGATACATTGGTTTTTCTAGCTTCGATTTTATGTTGGATACGATTCTACGAGAAGATGCATGGGGCGTAATGCCTGAGCCATTGATACGCCATTTATTGCGTGAACAGGAACTGGCGGTGATCAAGCACACTTATGGCCTGACTCAAGAAGACTACTGTATGTTTACCGCGGCAGGTATGGCAGAACACCCAGGAATGAATTGGTTAGCGGATCAGATCAGCGATTACTTGTTTGATTTCTAAAGTGTCAGATAATGTTCTATCTCGACACTTAAAATCGTCTAACAAATAGAAAGCCCTCTCTTTAGAAGACCATCACGTGATCCACTAAATAACGTCCGTCTTCTTCAACTAACACCATTTCTGCCACAAATTCGCCTTTCGCAATGGTATACGCTTGCTTCCAAACAAAGGCGATGGAATCGGAGCGTCTGAATAGCGCCACAGGCTCACGTTCAGCAAAAAAGCCATTACTGTGCTGATAATGATGACACACCTTTTCCAGATACTCAGGCGTCACAATATCCTTCATGCGCTGCGTAAAGTCTCGGCAGTGTTGAGCATGGTCAACCTTGGTTGAACCGTCCATCAAATTGTCCATGATCGGGTTAGCAATCGCCCACAACTCGCTATCGTTGAGATCATCAAATTTCATCTTCATCCATTCCTTTTCAAGTTCAACTCGGCTCTATGTTCAAGGTTCAGGTTCAAACCCAAGTTTAAGGTATAAAGTTTCAATGCGATTTCTGTAACCTTAACAACCTGCTCCTTTACACTGCGAGCCTATGAGACCTTCACAACCTATGTGTTTTACTAATCATAAACCATTTAGCGCCAGTTTCACATTTCCTGAAAAACAGTCATCGTCAACTTTACTGACACCAAAATCTACCACTAAGTAATTGAATAGTAACAACTTGGATGTAAAACGGGTTACCGACATATAAACGTCATCAGATAAAGTTTGTAAAGCTAGCTCAATATTAGAACAATGACGTTATCAAAAACATCTGGAAAATATTATGTGTGACAGGAAAAGCCAAAACGAAAATCGAGTACTATTGTTCTCAGCCCTTTTAGCATCAGGCTTCGCGATTGGCGGATTGGTGTTGGGTCTTCTCGTTGGCTCTCTAGTCATAGTATTTGACGGTGTCTATTCTCTTATCAGTTTACTGTTAACTTTATTGTCACTAGCTGCTTCGAAATACATTAATCGCCCATCAGACAGGGAGTTCCCGTTCGGTCGAGCAATCATTGAGCCAATCGTAATCGCCATTAAAGCGATTGTGATTCTGCTTGTGGTCGGTTATTCACTTTATTCTGCGATTGGTGCTCTGATGACAGGTGGTCGTGAAGTTGATGCTTCTATCGCAACTCTGTTTGGTATTTTCAACGTATTGGGTTGTGGTTACGCTTGGTGGTACATCGCTAACAAGAGCAAACGTATTTCTTCAGGTTTGATTCAAGCTGAGTCTAAACAGTGGCAAATGGATACGCTGTTGAGTGTGGCAGTTACGGCAGGTTTCGTTGTTGCTTGGTTGGTGGCTTACTCTCCGTTTGCTGAATACGCGGTATATGCCGATCCAATGATGATGTTGCTGATGTCTTTCTACTTTATCAAAGTGCCGTTCGACATGTTACGTGAAGCAATGCGTGAACTGCTAATGATGTCGGCAACCAAAGATATTTGTGACGCGGTAGATAAGAATGTTGTCGCTGTGGACAAAGATGCGGAGCAAGATTTGGAGCTAATGGGTGTGACTAAGGTTGGCCCGGAACTAAGAGTCAATGTTGATATTCATACTAACGACCAAGATGCGATTACGGTTGATGATATTGAACGAACACGCCATCAATTAAAGCGACGCTTATCTAAAATGCCTTATGATCTTCAATTGAATTTAAATATTACGGCTTAATGGTCTGGTCCCTAGTAACCTTTATACATCACTTTTATATTATAAGTTTTACTTTCAAATTTGTTCGCCCCTTCGTACAATACGAGATTATCTTATTTTAGTGATCGTGACATGACCCCTTCTAAGCACTTTAATTATTTTTTAAGTGAAAAAATAAACGACATAGTTGAAGCTCCTAATGAAGCAAGTATTCTTACGATTGAGGCTAAAATAAGAGAGTTTGCCTCTGAAAATGACCTGCCAATCCCAAGCGCCGTTGATTATTTTTGTACAGGATCACGGTTATTAAAATTGGGGCAAGTACATCAAGCCTTTGAACATCTAACTGAAGCACTACATCGAAGTGAAATATCCAATATTCACGACATTAAATTCTGCATAGAATACTCTATTGGCGTTGCTCTCATACGATTAGGCTGTTATTCAAAAGCCATTATTTCTCTAACTAAAGCAAGTGCATCAAAAGCCGTTAACAATGAACGCCTCCTAACTCGAATATATAATAATTTAGGTTACATTTTTTTAGAAACCCAAGATTATTCAAAAGCTCAGTACTATTGCAAGCTCGCATGGGAAATAGAAAAAAATTCTCTTCAAGCTTCATCGAGATCAATATTAAGTAACCTTGCTATCATTGATTCAACGCTAGGTAATAAAGCCGAGGCCGAAAGAAAATTCACTTTATGTCGAGAACTACTCAATAAACACCCTAGTCTTATTGGTACTTACTTTTACCACAGTTGCTATGCAGAACACCTTCAATCTATCAACCAGATTGATGAGGCTTTGTTGCGTAATTAAATT
>NZ_AJZM02000414.1 GCF_000272405.2 Vibrio tasmaniensis 1F-187 | reverse complement strand
TCGATGTATTCAAAGAGTGCTTGAAGCATCTCTTCTCGCATCATTATCGGCTCGTCTTGGACAGCTTCTACTTTCATTGAGTGGAAAAAGCTTTCAAAACAGGCGTTCCAACAATTACCACGACGGCTCATGCTTTGAGTTATACGATATCGACAAACTCTCCGCTTGCCATCTGTCTTGCGTTTTTGACTTTCCATTCACCTTC
>NZ_AJZM02000413.1 GCF_000272405.2 Vibrio tasmaniensis 1F-187 | reverse complement strand
GTCGTCCGCTGTTGCTGTGCCGTAGAGGGTCTCTAACGTTACGCTCACATCGACTGATGCCGCTTTGCTTAAGCTCACATCGAAACTCGCGGTTGAGCCTTCGTTAATAACTTTGCTGTCTTCGATGCTCACCGCTGGGCGATCGTCTGGATTCACTGGAGGAGTCGGATCGGTTGGGTCTACAGGACCTGTGCCATCATCTTTGATGGTCAGTTCACCTGTTCCCGTGCCAGTTACGCCGGTTGCGCCCGTCACTTTCAGGCTCAGTTTC
>NZ_AJZM02000412.1 GCF_000272405.2 Vibrio tasmaniensis 1F-187 | reverse complement strand
CCTACGCTATTTTTGAACACTTACAGTGATTGGTATTAGGTTATATATCGACCAATCCGGCAATAAATTTAGTGATTATTTTTGCGCGAAGCTAACTAGTTCACTGCAAAAGGCATCGGCTTCTGTCATAAACGGCGCATGTGAAGACTGCGTGAATATATATTGCTCGGTATGAGGCAGCGCTCTACCCAGATCTTTTGCTACCTTGATTGGCACCAATCCATCCAGTCGCCCGTATAAACGCAGCATAGGCACTGAAATCTCCGGCAGTTGTTCACGCAAGTCAACATCAGACAGCATCTTTAAGCCGGCCAATAAAGAATCAGGATTCGGAAGCGGACGAGACAGTACCGCTTGCTTGAGTTGTTTTACATCTTGCCTTGCAGAAGGGCTGCCCATGGCTTGCAGTGCCATAAAGCGTTCGATAGTGGTTTGGAAATCTTTAACCAGCTGTTCGGTAAATGCGCTTAATACGTTTGGCTGAATACCTCGCCATAACACGGGTTCTTTTGCAGCGGCGAATTTAGGAGAACTGGCAACAGTCACCAATTTGCTTACGTAATCTGAGTGATGCAAAGCCATGTGTGTTGCGACCAAGCCACCCAGTGACCAACCGACCCAAATAGCCTGCTTTGGAGCTTCGGCCAACAATTGCTGAGCTATCTCTTCAAGATCTTGAGCGTGGCAATGAGAACTGTGTCCATAGCCAGGAAGGTCAACAACATGCACTCGAAAATCAGCTTCTAACGCATCAACGGTTTGTTGCCATACCGCACCGTTCATTCCCCAGCCGTGAACCAACACTAAATCAGGCCCTTGCCCAGAAACATGCCAATATAACGTGTCACTCATTCTCGATATTCCCTACTTTTTCCATCAGCGATAATCCGCGCTTTTCAGTATTGTGAGTAAAAGGAACACCATAACCCAAAAGCATCACGAGCTATGTTATCCGATTGGCTACAAAAACACACACCACGTCTGGTCACACCTCAATGCGACCTGTGTAAGCTAGATAAGTCGCACAGCGATACTCATCCTAGATGGTGTAATTATTGTCTCAAACTCTTTGATCCAGTTCCTCGCTGCCAACGATGTGGTTTAAAAACGCTGCTCACAGTAGAGCAGTGCGGGCAATGTTTATCACAGCCTCCACCTTGGCATCGTCTCTATTGTGTTGGGGACTACACCTTTCCAACAGCACGTTACATTCAGCAAATGAAGTACGCCGATAAGTTTTGGTTTGCACGCGATCTGTCAAAGCTATTAGCTTCACGTATCGAACATCCTGCTTCGATGATCACCAGTGTCCCTCTGCATTGGCGTCGATATATTCATCGTGGCTTTAATCAAAGTCAGCTGCTCGCTAATTACACAGCTCAAGAACTTGGCGTTAAAGATGAGGTGCTGTTCCGTCGAATTCGCTCAACAGCTTCTCAGCAAGGGCTAACTAAATCCGCGCGATTACACAATCTAAAGAGTGCTTTTACGCTTAGAAAACAAGACTTTCATGGAAATATCCCCTCTCACGTCGCGATAATTGATGATGTTGTAACCACCGGCAGTACTGTGTATCAATTATGCCAATTACTACTTGAAGTAGGTGTGAAAAGGATTGATATTTACTGCATCTGCCGCACTCCTGAGCCCTCTGGATAGAAGCTGTGAATCGCTACTTGTACAGCAATCCAACAAAAAAGGGCTGAATTACAAGTCTGACAGGAGTAGAATGGCGCTAATAACCTACAAATCTACTCAGGTATTCGTCGTGTCAAATATTACTATTACAGAAACAGCTCAAACTCACTTTGCCAATCTGCTGTCACAGCAGCCTGAAGGTACAAACATTCGTGTGTTCGTGGTAAACCCAGGCACACAAAACGCTGAGTGTGGTGTTTCTTACTGCCCAACAGATGCTATCGAAGCGTCTGATACAAAACTGTCTTTCGAAGCATTCTCTGCATACGTAGATGAGTTAAGCCTGCCATTCCTAGACGAAGCTGAGATTGACTTCGTGACTGACAAAATGGGCTCTCAATTAACGCTTAAAGCACCAAACGCTAAAATGCGTAAAGTATCAGACGACGCAACTCTGATAGAGCGTGTTGAGTATGCAATCCAAACCCAAGTGAACCCACAGCTTGCTGGCCACGGCGGTCACGTTAGCCTAGTAGAGATCACTGAAGAAGGTGCTGCTATCGTTGCATTCGGCGGTGGTTGTAACGGTTGTTCTATGGTTGATGTAACGCTAAAAGAAGGCATCGAGAAAGAACTTCTTCAACAATTCGAAGGTGAATTGACAGCCGTTCGTGATGCAACTGAACACGATCGCGGTGAGCACTCTTACTACTAATCATGTTTACTACTAGGCACTTTACAACTAAGTGCTCCTACAACTAAGCACTCATACAGTCTTAGCCAGTAGGTAGTTAAAGATTCAATCAAAAGGTTGATGCGCAAGCATCAACCTTTTTTGTGTTTAAAACAGCAGAAGCACTCCTCAACCGTATATTTCCCGTTCAATGCCAACAATAGTGAGGCGTTACCATTTGCAGTAAGGTATTCAAGTGATCGCAATCGGTTCCTGCTCCAATAATTCTAGGATATGAAAGCTAGGATCTAGGAACTCACCGTCATTTCCCCTATATTAGAATGACTTTATAAGAAAGAATTCCAATGAGTTAAGGAGTGAGCGCAATGACAAAAAGGACCAAACCAGAAATTTTGGCTCAGCAAACTGTCGCTCAATCAAAACTGTTCTCTATCGAGTCTCTCGATTTACGCTTTTCAAACGGTGAAGAGCGCACTTACGAACGTATGAAGCCCAGCGGCCGAAACGCAGTCATGATGGTTCCGATTACTGAACAAGGCGATATTCTGTTAGTGCGTGAATACGCTGCGGGTACAGAGCGCTATGAACTCGGCTTCCCAAAAGGTCTAATTGATCCCGGCGAACAACCAAATGAAGCCGCCGTTCGTGAACTAAAAGAAGAGATTGGCTTTGGTGCCAACAAGCTTACTCCTCTAAAAGAAGTGATCCTTGCACCCTCTTACTTCTCTAGCAAGATGACGCTGTTTATCGCAGAAGAGCTCTACCCAGAGAAACTAGAAGGTGATGAACCAGAGCCACTAGACATTGTGCGCTGGCCACTTACTCAAGCCGAAGAACTGTTAACGCATCTCGACTTCTGTGAGGCTCGCAGTATTACCGCCCTACTATTAGCCCTTCGCGTATTAAACAATAATTAAAACAGTCAGAATCACTCGAAGAGTAAGAGAATATTTATGCCAATAACAAAAGATTTGTCTCACCTGCTGCCCTCTGTCATTGAGATTGCTCGCTCTGCTGGGCAACTGATCTTAGAAATCTACGAGAAAAAAGATTACGAAGAGTTTACCAAGAGTGATGATACGCCCGTCACTAGTGCTGATCTCGCCGCTCATAAACTGATCTCGAAAAAACTTAGCGAACTGACACCTGATATTCCGGTGTTATCGGAAGAAGCCGCTGATATCAGCCTAGAACAACGTTCTCAATGGGATCGCTACTGGTTGGTTGATCCGCTGGATGGTACGCAGGAGTTCATTGCAAGAAGTGGCGATTTCGCGACAATTATTGCCCTAATCGAACACAACAAGCCAGTAATGGGCGTGGTATACGCACCGGTTTCAGGTGTGAGTTATTACGCTTACAGTGGTAAAGGTGCATGGAAAATTCCAGACCTTAATGACAGCGTTAAAATCAAAACGCATCGTCACGAGCTGCCAAACCAATCGATCGCGATGGCAATCAGCCGTCGCCAAGACATCAATCGAATCACTAACCGTATGAGCTCTGCTTGGAACTACGACTTAGTTCCTCTTGGCTCTGCTGCGCTTAAGGCATGTTTAGTCGCAGAAGGTGCTGTGGACTGTTATCTACGTATTGGACCAACCGGAGAGTGGGATACCGCAGCAACCCAGTGCATTGTTGAAGAAGCTGGCGGACGAATCTTAAGTACCCAGTTAGAGCCGCTTTCGTACAATGAAAGAGAGACGCTTGAGAACCCGAACTTCATTGTGCTTGGTGATGCTGACTTACCGTGGGCAGAAATCTTACAAGGTAAAGACTAGGCTTGTTTGCTCTCTTTAACCGTCAGATATCCTCTAGATTCTCAGAACAAATAAAATGGGCACCTCATTGAGGTGCCCATTTTTTATATCTCGTTATTTGATAACCAACGGATGCTAGTTCAGAAGTAGATACCGGATTAAAAACGACCTTGGTAGGTAAACTGGTACTTACCTTGGCTGTCAGGGTTGCCCAACCACTTAAGCTGACTCTGCATCGCAGGTGGGAATTCAGCGCCCGGCTTAAACCATGCAGCCGAGGTGTAGCTTTGATTTGGCGTTACGCTCGCAGAAAACTCACTATCAACTTGAGCACTCTTCTGATTACCTTTCGCTGAAACAGTGCTGTTTTCACAACTGATGTCAGCAATCACAGGGCCAAAATCTAACGAGCCAACCGGAGAATCAACCGCAGCGCCCGACCAAGCCACGGTACCTTCGCCAGATTGACACCAAGGTTGAGCTTGAACAGCATGTTTGATAGTCAGTTCAACTTGTCCTGCAATAGACACTGGCACAGGGATAGCAGGCGCATACTTCACCACGTTACTAGCTGGCATTGATGCCACTAAGTTTTCCGCGTAAGCACCACTCATGCTATACCCGATAAGCCCTTTACCAGATAAGTTCATGTCGCTGTTACGTCCAAAGCGAACCGCAAGTTCTACTTTGGCTTGGAATAGCTTAGAGAACTGGAAGTCCCACTGCACTGAGCCGTAATTGACACGCTGCCACGCAATATTGTTAGCGCGACCTTGCCAAACCGTACCCTCAACACCTTCAATGCTTAAACCACGTACAACGGGCGCATGTTTGAGAACAAAAGAAGCCGGCAAGTGCAGCAACAAACTTACCGAGAAAAAAACGATAAAGATGCTGCTAAATAACAAACCATACTTAAAAGATAAACCGCGTTTCACATTAACCTCATTTAAACTGTAGTCGGTTGACGTCAATAACCCCAAGGCTATCAGAGCGATCAATATCCATAAACTCAACCTCAACACCCTGCTTTTCTTTCAGGTATGTCAGCCAATCAACAAATTGATTAAATGGCAAAGGTTTAATCCACACTTGCAGCATCTCGCCACGTGGTTGCACTCGTATCAATTCAATCTTGAAGCGACGCATAGATGCGGGCACGGATTGATTCAGAGGCTGACTAGCACTAATGCCACCATTGCCTCTTAGTTCAACCACCTCATTGGCTTTATTGGTAACCCAAGCCAGTAGTTGCTTTTCACTTTGAATGCGACTCTGTGCCAGTTCAGCTCGCTGACTGAGGGGCTGTATTAGCCCCCAATAAATGATACCTACTACCAATAAAATTGAGCAACCAACGACTAATCGTTGCTCTCTTTGACTTATTGAAGTCCACCACGCTTGGAGTGGCTCAATTATATTTCTCATCACTGATCTCCTTGCGCAGTTACTGACGGGGCTTAAGGGTAAAACTGCCAAATACGGCATCGCCATTACGGTTCAATGGCCCTTGTTCAACGGAAAACTTCTCTTCAAGTTTCACTTTAGCCGTCTCAAAATGTTGAAAATCAGCGCTTTTAGCTTGTAATCGAACTTCAGAGCGATTGCCATCATAGCGAATGCTTTCGACTTCGATCGATTTCACTTGTCCTAACGTTTCAGGCAGCAATGCTAACCAACCAAGTAAGGAGTCACCATCGCCTGAGCCACCGTATTTCTTAGCTTCGTCATTCATCTGACGCTTAAGGTAGCTTACTGTCGGAATTCGTTGTTTGCCTGGCAGAACGGCTCTAAAGATACGCTCACTCTCCATGCGATAGGCTTGTGCCTGTGCTTCGTATTGCTGCACCTTCAACACTTGTTGAGTCACAATCACGGCCACCAGCAAGCAAGCAGCAATCGCCACCTTCTGCCATACACGCCAATATTTACTGAAAGAAGATTTGGTTTTAAAGGTGCCCGTCAGTAAATTTACGCCGCTTGTGATCGCTTGTTGACTCAGCAAAGACATCACTAATTCCGCAGGCTTTGCTTGCCATTCCATACCGCTTTGCTGTTGTACATCGTCGCTCGGCATTGCGGTATAGCTGAAGATAGTCGTAGGTTGCTCTTCGTCGTCAGCCACAACCCAATCACTTTGCAAAAACATCGGTAACCATGCTTCGCTGATCGATACGGCTTGATAGTTACCTTGACGTTGAGAGTGACCTTGGCGCAATAACCAGTGCTGGTCGATTTGCAATGCACTGATGCCTTGATCTTCAACAGGCACGGCTAGTGTATCTGGTAGCACCTTACGGAAAATAATATTGGCTTTGCGAAACTGGTCTAAAGCTTGTTTTAACCATTCGCGATCTACACCACACACAGTAGCGTGCGTTGCATCTTTATCTAAAATGGTTAGATGTAAGTCTTCGATATCTTGTGCCACTTCGTCTTCTAACAAAAATGGCAGCATAGAGTCGAACTGGCGAGCAGCACCTTTCGGAATTTCAACACGCTTAATTAAGCACTCATTTCCCGGCAATAAAGCGATACAGCTACGCTTTTCAGCGTAAGGCGTTAACTCATCAAGCTGATCCCAGCTAGACAGCTCACCACTTGCTATCACTTCTTGTTGGCTTGTCGACCAAACCAACCACTGCACTGGGCTTTGTGGTTCGCTACTCAGTCGAACGGTCAGAAACTCGCTCACGGATTCCTCCAAAACGACGGCGTACTACCGTCACTGTTTCTCTATTACTACTATAGAAAAGCGTTCGTATACGTACACGAGACTGCTCAACTAATACCTCTGCATCTAGCTCAAAATAGGCGCTATCTACAGTTAAATATGCTTTCGCTTGTTTGCTGACTTCAGCACTCACACCAACAATAGCAGGCTCAGCCATAAACGCATCCACCGAATCCCAGCCATCAAATGGGCGCTTGTCTATCAGCTGTTTGGCGTCCGATTCACTTAGACCGGGTGCAAACATTGCTTCCAGTAAAGATGCCTGCTTTTCCGAGATGGTATTCACGTTTAATCGGAAATCATCAGTGGGCAAAGCGCAAATAAATGGATGTACCTTTTCCATTGCCTCACCAGAGACCTGATAAATGGCTCGCAACTCTGATTCATCCGCTATTAGGCCATTCGCCGCCAAATAAGCTGGCTTCATCGCCTCATAAGTGCTGTCTTCTACACCCGTCGAAGAGGTGGCTCGAGTATCAGAGTCCAGAAATTCCCAACTTGAATTTGCGATAACCTCAGCCTGATAAGGCTCCACATCTTGGTTTTCCAGTAAAGTTTGCCAAACCTTCACTAAATAAGGGGTTTGGTTACTTGATGTCGTCGTAATCCCAGCGAGCGCATTAAGATTGAAACAAGCCTGAGCATCAACGATACGCCCTTTAACTTGGCCATAATCCAATGGGTATACCTGCTCTTCTAACGCCCATGGCTGGCTTAAGTTCACCGTATCACTATCTTTATAGCTTTGCCTAATACCGTCTTGGACAAGTGCTTCTACACCAATGCTATACCAGTAAGCCTGTTGGTAATTCAGTTGATTGCCAACGCGTTTGAATTGCGTAAACAGACGCTCCGACATACTGCCAGCTATGGTTGCCATGATCGCCAAAAGCATCAGAATAATGATCAGCGCGACACCACGCTGTTTACGCCCCACAGCAGACCTTGTCAGTGCAGGCTTATTAGTTTGATGAATCATTATTCCCCTCATTACTGCCTGAAGAGTCACTGTTTGAAGAATCATCGACCTGATCTAAGGCGCCACTTGGTGTGAGATAAACACGTTCTATCTCACCGTAATCTTTCAGTGTCAGCTTAAGTCTCACCGCTTTAGGCAGTGATTTATCGGTTTGCCACTCTTTGCCCCAGCGGCTTCCGTCATAAAACTCGAACTCCAGGTTCTCAACATCATCAAGCAGAGGAGTAATCACACCTTGTTGGCCGGCAGGTGTATCGGGGTAACGCCACCATACACGCTCAAGCGTTTCCTCTTTTATGCGGTAGCCTACTTTGGTGACTTCTCCGCGAGGGAACTGCTGCTGTGGGTTGTGCCAACCAAGGCGAGTAAACATGATGCCAACACTGTCGGAATCCAGTAAATACTCTTTCATTAGGATCAGCTTAGATGATGCTTCTTCACCATTGGTACGAAATTGTCGTACCGCCATCTGGCGAAAATCATTATCTAAAATGACTAAACTGCGTTGCAGTTGATTTAAACGAGCACTGCGCTCAATAGAGAGTTCATTGCTTCGTTGGACCTGATTTACCACCTGATAAGCCGCCATGCTTAACGTGGAAAAGATGGCAATCGAGACCAAAACTTCGATTAAAGTAAAGCCTCTCCCTTTTGAAGATAGACCTTGTTTACGAGGCTCTCGCTTATTGGCGGACATGCTCTCGCTTGGCGACTTGCTCTTAGCTAACCACACGCTTTTAATTGACCACATAGCTGCGCACCGTGACCACTGGAGAAGCTTTCTTACTTGTTGCCGCACTCACATCAAACGCCTTTAATAAATTATCGCTGGTATCGATGGGAGTCACCTTCCAGAACCACTCTCTTCCTGCTAACTCTTGCGTACCCTGCGCTTTTTTAAGCTTCTCAGGATGCAGCATGACTAAGGCCATCTGGTTATCAACAACCATCGCCGCGAAGGTTTTTTCTTCTAGATAACTGAGGGTATTAATGTGTTGGGTGACAGCACGAATCACACTGATCGCCGCCGTAGCGAAGATAGCGAGCGCAACTAATACTTCAAGCAGAGTCATTCCTCGAGAACCAAGAGGCATACCACGAGAACGATAAGGAGAACGGTTATTCCTCTTCATCTTCTTCTCCCGGCTCTAGCAGTCGAATCACACCATTATCCAACACTCGAATACGCCAACCATCTTGTATGGTGTCTCCGGTATTTGGATAAAACGACAATACAAATGGCGTCATTTCAGCACTCGACAAAATGTATATCTGAGGTGGCTTGGGCTTTTTTTCCTCTTCAAGATCCGCAAACATATCTTCATCAAACAAGCTTCCGGGATTGAACAGACGATCATCGTCTTCCCATGCGCCACCACCTAAAGTCAGTGACAACGCGAGTTCTTCCGGTAATTCAGTTGAAGAGGGGATTTTTTCAAATTCGACGTCTTGCCAACCTTCTGACTTAAGCGCCATCAGAACGTAAGTCGATTTCTTTTCATCGACACGAACGCCAAAATCCAAGCCACTCAAAATAGCCTCTTCATTGAGTAATTGAACTCGTTGATAGAAGCTTTGAGCGTATTTTTTAGCGACATCTTTGCTATTGGTCGGAATAGTCGCGATCACCGCGACCGCCGTTACTGACAGTAATACCAACACCAAAAGAATCTCAATCAAGGTGAAACCTGGCTGTGTTTGCTGAGTTTTCACCTTGTAGACTCCATCTGTTTACGTCCTACCATCAATAACGTATCAACTAACACGAACTGTTCAATCAACAGGAACTTATCAAGCGACAATAAGCCAAAGCTTATTGGAAATCCTGCATGTTCCAGTTACCGATATCCGCAGCGATACCTTCACCGCCTTCTTGGCCGTCAGCACCAAGCGTAAAGATATCGATAGTACCGTTATCACCTGGGCTTAGGTATTGATACTCATTGCCCCATGGGTCGTTAGGCAGACGCTTAATGTAGCCACCGTCACGGTAGTTACGAGGCTCTGGACTGCTTGGCTTAGAAACCAATCCATCAAGGCCTTGATCCGTTGTTGGGTAAACACTGTTATCCAGTTTGTACATATCTAGCGCGTTCTCTAGCGCCACGATATCCGTGATGGCTTTCTGTTGATCCGCCTTCTCTTTGTTACCCAAAAGGTTAGGAACAACAAAGCTGGCTAAAACACCAAGAATAACCACAACAACCATCACTTCCAATAGAGTAAAGCCTGACTGTTTTTTCATTTTATTTTTCATTATTTTCTCCAAATTACAGATAGCGAGTTGAAGGTAATAATGCCCTTCTTCTCGATAATCCAAAAACTAACGTCTGATGAGCAGTACGTTATCCACTCATTAAATTGTTCATTTCAAGCATCGGCATCAGTGTCGCCATCACGATAAACAGCACCAAACCGGCCATCAACGCGATAAGCGCTGGGGTGAAAATGCCTAACGCGATATTAACCGTCGACTCAAAGCTTTGGTCTTGGTTATCTGCCGCTCTTGTCAGCATCTGTTCCAACTGACCACTCTGCTCACCACTGGCGATCATATGCAGCATCATCGGTGGAAAGAGTTTGGTTTGATCCAACGCTTTACGTAAGCTTGCGCCTTCTCTAACACTGTCTGAAGCCTGTAATACTTGTTGTTTCACATGTTGATTCGACATCACATCAACCGCGACCTTCATCCCTTCAAGGATTGGAATCGCACTCGAGGTACAAATTGAGAGTGTTCGTGCAAAACGAGAGGTATTGATCCCTTTCGCAATCTTGCCGATCAGCGGAATACTCAATAGTTTGCGATCCCAGCTCATGCGAACACCCGACTTTTTGAGCGCGGTCTTAATCAACACAATCACACCAATGATCAACAACAGTAATTGGATGCCCCAATTCTGGATAAATTCACTCGATGCCAATAAAAATTGTGTCGACTGAGGAAGCTCTTGGCCCATTTGGATAATAGGCTCGACGATCTTAGGTACCACGGTTGCCAACAGGAACGAAACAATCGTCACCGCAAACACCACCAGCACCACAGGGTAGATCATCGCTTGTAGCAGCTTAGAGCGCATCTTCTGACGATTTTCTGCGTAATCGGCCAGTCGCTCCAATACCGCATCTAAGTGACCAGACTTCTCACCCGCCGCAACCATGGCCCTAAACAGTTCATCGAAGATGTGTGGATAATCAGACAAGCTATCCGCTAGCGAGTAACCTTCTGTCACTTTAGATCGGACTGCCAGTAACATAGTTCGAATACGTGGCTTTTCAGACTGCTCAGCGACCGCTTTCAAGCACTCTTCTAGCGGCATGCCTGATTGAACGAGCGTGGATATTTGACGAGTAATCAACGCAAGATCTGGCGTGCTGATACCACGCTTAAAGCTGGTCGAAGGCTGAGTACCTTTCGCATTTTTCGCCTTAGCTTCGGTCATCTCAACCGGCATTAAACCTTGTTCTTTTAAACGTTGGCGAGCCTGACGAGCATTATCCGCTTCAATCGAACCCTTTTTGCTCTTACCTTTGGCATCCAGCGCTTTGTATTCAAATGCCGCCATACTAGACTTCCTTAGTCACTCGCATCACTTCTTCTAAGGACGTTACCCCTTTCAGAACTTTGCTCAAGCCATCATCTCGAATACTTGGGGTTGTGCCACGAATCGCTTTCTCAATTGCCTGTTCTCCAGCTTCACTGTGAATCAGCTCTTGTACCGAATCGTCAATCATCAGTAGCTCATGAATACCGGTACGACCTCGATAACCTTTATGGCCACACTCTTCACAACCTTTTGCATGGTAAAGTGTGAGGCTCTCTTTCTTCTTCATACCAAACAGCTTTTTCTGTTCTTTATCGGCTTCGTAAGGTTCTTTACAGTCGTTACACAGAGTACGAACCAAGCGCTGAGCCAAAACACCCAGCAGAGAAGAAGAGATCAAGAAAGGTTCAATGCCCATATCACGCAGACGCGTGATCGCACCGATTGCCGTATTGGTGTGAAGAGTCGACATGACCAAGTGACCCGTCAAAGAGGCTTGAACAGCGATCTCAGCAGTCTCTAAATCACGGATCTCACCAATCATTACCACATCGGGATCTTGACGAAGAATCGCACGTAAGCCGCGCGCAAAGGTCATATCAACCTTAGGGTTTACCTGTGTTTGACCAATACCATCAATATCAAATTCGATTGGGTCTTCAACGGTAAGGATGTTGCGTTCGTTACTGTTGAGTTCTTGCAGGCCAGCGTACAAGGTCGTTGATTTACCCGAACCCGTAGGACCGGTAACCAAGATAATACCGTGTGGGCGCTGAATAAGTTTACGGAAGTTCTCGTGGTTCTCTGCCGTCATACCCAAACTGTGTAGATCTAGGCGAGTGGCGTTTTTATCCAACAGACGCATTACCACACGTTCACCGTGTGAAGAAGGCATGGTAGATACACGCACATCAACCGCTCGGCCACCGATACGTAGAGAAATACGACCGTCTTGTGGCACGCGTTTTTCCGCAATATCCAGCTTAGCCATAACCTTGACACGCGAAACCAACAGCGGAGCCAACTTACGGCTTGGTGCTAATACATCGCGCAGCACACCATCAATACGGAAACGGATCGACAGTGACTTTTCGAAGGTTTCGATATGAATATCCGAAGCGCCTTCTTTAATCGCCTCACCCAACATCGCATTAATTAACTTGATGATCGGTGCGTCGTCTTCTGATTCAAGCAAGTCTTCGTCTTGTGGCAACTCTTCCGCTAACGAGAAAAAGTCGTCATTGTCGGCACCAATATCTTCCATTAACTGTCGAGCTTCCGACGAGTCACGCTGATACGCGTCCGTCAGTTTTTTATCAAATTCGTCTGCGCTGATCGCTTGTGGCGTGAAGCCATTTTTCACAACACGGCTCACTTCAATGATCGCCGCCGATTTCAGAGGTTCAACATAATAAAGTACTGGCGCGCGCTCCGGGTGCTGATATTCCAACACCATCTTGTAGCGATTCGCAAAGCTAAACGGCAAGCGCTGATAAGTACGTGCCGCCCCTACCAATTCAGCCATTATTCTGCTTCCATTTGATCGATGAAGGCTTGGATTTCAGCAGGATGATTCATGCTATCGCCAAACTTAGGAAGTACTGGAATATTATCGTTATCCATCAGTTTCAAGCCTTGCTCTGCCTTGTACAGTTGCTCAGCACGGATAAAGTTGTATTTGCGTTGTGTGATACCATCTGCAGTCATGCCATCCCGAATAATGGTTGGCTTGATAAATACCATTAGGTTCTTTTTCTCAACCTGAGTACTGGTTGATTTGAACAGGTGTCCAAGAACAGGAATATCACCCAAGAATGGGACCTTAGACTCACTCTCCAGTGCACGCTCGTCAATCAAGCCCCCCAACACCAGCATTTGACCATCTTGAACAATCACTGACGTATTTAGCTGACGCTTAGCAAAACGAACATCTACGGCCCCGTTTGCCCCTAATACGTTCGATACTTCTTGTTCTATTTGCAGTTGAACCGAGTCACCTTCATTGATTTGTGGCACCACTTTAAGCTTGATGCCCACTTCTTTACGTTCAACCGTTTGGAATGGGTTGTCGTTACTTGAACCCGCTGTCGAACCGGTTAAAACAGGAACCTCTTCACCAACGATAAACGACGCTTCGCCGTTATCCATCACCGTAATACTTGGAGAAGACAGAATGTTTGAGTTTGAATCGGTTGCTACCGCACTGATCAAGGCAGTCCAGTCACCCATGACCACGCTCATAGCTGCACCATTAACACCAGACAGTGCAGAAGCCAAGGTTGAATAGTCACCCTTTTTTGTCGTGGTTTCATTACGTAGGAACTTATTATCCTTATTGTAAATAGCTTTAGTTGTTGTCGAGTCTTTTGCTTCTTCTAGACCTACCATCACACCGCCAATCGATGCACCGGTATTGCTGTACTGAATCATGGCACCCGTTTCTAGGTTGCCCCACTGCACACCTAGGTTAACGCCGTCACCTTCTGCCATTTCAACAATTAAGGCTTCAATCAAAACTTGAGCACGACGGATATCGAGTTGAGCGATCACTTCTTGCAGCGCGTTCATGATGTCTGGCTGTGCGGTAATCACCAACGAGTTAGTATCGCTGTGAGCCGAAATCATCACTTGGTTGCGCTGCGATGAACTGCCTTTGGTTGACGTTTGTTTCTCTGATTGCAGGTTGTCAGACACGCCTTTCAGCACATCAACTAAGTCTTCCGCTTTTGCGTATTTAAGGTAGATAACTTGGTTGTTACCCTTAGTCGCCATTTCCACATCAAGCTGTTCAATCAACTTTCTTAAACGACTGCGTACTTTAGGGTCGCCTGAGATAAGAATTGCATTGGTACGCTCATCAGCAACTAATTTAGGCTGTAGGAAAGCAGGGGTGTTTTTAGCATCTGTGGTTTTGCTTAATGCATCGACAATGCGCACCATCTCCGCGGCGGAAGCATTTTTCAGTTCAACAACTTCGATCTCTTTATCACCAGCTTGGTCTACACGCTTGATGATTTCAGCTAAACGGTTTACAACCGCCGCTCGGCCGGTAATCAAGATGATATTTGCAGGATCGTAGTGCACCACGTTACCCGCGCCCGCGTTGTCATTCAGTTGACGAAGCAGAGGAGATAGCTCACGAACCGAGACATTACGAACCGTAACAACACGTGTCACAACGCTGTCGCCTGTGATCGAATCACGGTCGCCAACAACTGGGATTGCCGAGGTTTTTGAATCTTTCGCTTTGATGATCTTAAGAACACCCGAGTCCATTTCAACGACTGCATAGCCGTACACTTCTAATACGTTTAGGAAGAAGCTGTAATATTGCTCTTCATTGAGTACGTCGTAGCTACGTACATCGATTTTTCCGCGCACCGAAGGGTCGACGATGATCGTCTTCTCTAGATTACGACCAACAATATTAATAAACTCTTGAATATCAGTGCCTTTAAAGCTGGCACTAAAATCACTCGCGATGGCGGCGGGTGTGCAGATCAAGCTTCCTGCCAATAACCATGCACTTTTCTTAAACCAATGCTTCACGTACTTCTCCTACACTTTCGTCCTTCGTTAGACGCAAAGTTTTAAAATTCAATAAACACTTCATGTTGTTGACCATCTCTCTCGACGACGAGATTTAGCTCTGTCAGCTCTGAGATAGAACGGAATATGTTGCCCATAGCGGCGGGGTCAGTCAGGTCTTGACCATTTAACTGAGTAGCAATATCTCCGTTTTGGAGCCCTACTGAGTTAAAAAGTTCTGAATCTTTGCCAGGGCTCACACGATAACCAATAACGCTATCGTCGCGCTTGACCTGAGACAGTCGAACATATTGGAAGATTTGTTGCGGATCTTTCATTATCTTCGCTTTAATTTCATCTAGCTTTTGCTCTGCTGAAGCAGGGTTATTACCACGAACCGAAGAAGAAGCGCGAGGTGGCGCAGGGGCTGAGACAGCTAAACGCTTGTACTCAATACCTTCAAGCATCAAGGTTTCGTCTCGACCTGAGTTATCAATAATGACACGGTCGACTAATACGGCTTTAAGCTTAGCTCTAGTGCCTTCTATCTCTTCATTAATTCCGTAGGTCGCCTGCGTACCGCGATTAGCGATCACCGCCAAGCTCCGTTTTGGATTAGAACTGGCAACAGCACCGACCAAAACTAGATTTAATCGTGTCTTTGGCGCATCTTGGATAACTTGCTGTTCAACCACAACTGGCGTGGTTGGGTTATAGGCACCAAAAAGGTTGCTCCGCTGCAAAGAAGAGATATCAAGGGTCGATTGAGGAGTAGAAGACGATGAAGCTGTTGCTTTCCAAGGCACGACGGTTTGCTCAGCAGGTTCAATAAACCATGCAAGCTGTCCTAAAATCCATGCGGAAGCTGCAATCAACATACAACACATCGCTAGGCTTAGTTTCTGCTGAAGTACAAATCCATTTTCTAATAAGCGGCTCAACACAGGAGAATTTCCTGCGCGATTCTTGAGCTCTAAAAAGTTCACTTTCCTTGCCCCTTTTCATGACGACAAATGCTGCAAATCATTAAACTTTCAGCTTTTTTATTCATTCGTTCGATACCAAGCTTATTTAAGCATAAGATCCTGAACTATATCATAGCAAATCTATAAAGCGGCATTACATGGCTATTTTGTATTATGACTTGAAAAAAATGCCAACCGCCTCCACTTTAAGCTTCTACTTAATGTAATTAAAAGCATGTTGCGCACTGTTCATTACAGTTAAACCGCATTCATTTCTCACTTAATAAGGCACAGCCCTATATGAAAACTACTAATGAAGCTGTCAGACTCGATAAATGGTTGTGGGCAGCTCGTTTTTACAAAACCCGGTCTATTGCTCGCAATATGGTCGATGGTGGCAAAGTCCACTATAATGGTCAGCGCAGCAAGCCAAGTAAAATTGTCGAACTTGGAGCAGTGATTACCCTGCGCCAAGGTAATGAAGAAAAGACGGTGACAATCGAGAAAATCTCGGCCCATCGTGGTGGAGCTCCTATAGCTCAAACCCTCTATGAAGAAACCACCGAGAGCTTGGCAAAGAGAGAAGAGTTTGCAACACAACGTAAACTGAACGCTCATAGCCCAGCACCAGAACGTCGCCCAGATAAAAAGCAACGTCGTGACATCATCAAGTTCAAGACTCAATAAGCTAGAAGGAATAGCCAAATGGCCAACCCAATGTCTACAAGTAATGTTTTAAATCGCTACCTATTTGAAGACCTATCAGTTCGTGGTGAATTGGTACAAATGGACGAAGCATACCAACAGATTATTTCTAGCAAGGAATACCCAGCGCCAGTACAAAAGCTGTTGGGTGAGCTACTGGTTTCAACGACGCTACTAACAGCGACTCTAAAGTTTGAAGGCTCTATCACGATGCAACTGCAAGGTGATGGCCCTGTATCTCTAGCTGTTATCAATGGCGATAACGATCAGAAGATCCGTGGCGTTGCTCGCTTTGATGGTGACATTGCCGACGACGCTGGCCTGCACGATCTAATAGGTAAAGGTCACCTAGTGATCACTATCGATCCTAAGAAAGGTGAGCGTTACCAAGGTATCGTTGGTCTTGAAGGTGACACTTTAGCTGAAGTCCTTGAAGGTTACTTCGCAAACTCTGAACAGCTAAAGACACGTCTATGGTTGCGCACGGGCGAGCATGAAGGTAAAGCACACGCTGCTGGTATGTTGCTACAAGTGATGCCAGACGGCACTGGTACGCCAGACGACTTCGAGCACCTAGAGCAGCTAACTGACACAGTTAAAAATGAAGAGCTATTCACTCTAGAAGCAAACGAACTGCTTTACCGTTTGTACAACCAAGAGAAAGTACAACTGTTCACACCACAACCGGTTGAATTCTTCTGTGGTTGTTCACGTGACCGAAGCGGTGCCGCTATCATTACTGTCGCTCAAGAAGAGATCTACGACATTCTTAGCACGGAAGGTAGCGTTGCTCTACACTGCGATTACTGTGGCACAAACTACTCGTTCGACAAGAATGATGTTGACGCTCTGTATGCAGAAGCAGCAGATAAAGGCAGCAATACGGTTCATTAATTTACGGCGTACCAAAAACACGTAATTTACCCCAAAAAGGTCAGCGCAACGCTGGCCTTTTTTGTGATCAAAATATCGCAAACTCCGTAACATCTCGTAATAAAATCACCTCTTAATTTTAATCAATTAATAATGTTCTCTCCTCTAGCGCAAAGGTTTGCGTACAGGATAGACTAGTCAGGCCAATATGTGATGAGGCGCTTAAAACCCCATGGTTAATATGGATATTTTTTGAGCTATATCCCTGTTTCCCCCGAGCCTCGTTGCTAGCATGGTGAGCAGATAACAATAAAAAATTAATACAAAATCCCTACAAAATATCCTACAAGGAGCACCTATGACCGTTATGGAACATACTAAGGCTGCACAAATTGATCTAACTAAGCACGGACTGACTGGCGTTACTGAAGTTCTTCGTAACCCTAGCTACGAGCAGTTATTCGTTGAAGAGACACTGCCAGGTTTGGAAGGCTACGAAAAAGGCGTAGTAACGGAACTAGGCTCTGTTGCGGTTAACACTGGTATCTTTACTGGCCGCTCACCAAAAGATAAGTACATTGTTAAAGATGACACCACGCGCGATACCATGTGGTGGTCAGATCAAGGCAAAAACGACAACAAACCGATTACAACTGAAGTATGGGATGAGCTTAAAGAGCTTGTGACAACTCAGCTATCTGGCAAGCGCCTGTTTGTCATTGACGGTTACTGTGGTGCTAACCCTGATACGCGCTTAAGTGTACGTATTATCACTGAAGTAGCATGGCAAGCGCACTTCGTTAAGAACATGTTCATTCGTCCAACAGACGAAGAGCTAGCAACGTTCGAACCTGATTTCGTGGTAATGAACGGTGCTAAAACAACTAACCCTAACTGGGAAAAGCAGGGTCTCAACTCTGAAAACTTCGTTGCTTTCAACCTAACAGAACGCGTTCAAATCATCGGTGGTACTTGGTACGGCGGTGAGATGAAGAAAGGCATGTTCGCAATGATGAACTACCTACTTCCTCTGCAAGGCATTGCTTCAATGCACTGTAGTGCTAACGTCGGTGAAGAAGGCGATGTGGCGATTTTCTTCGGTCTATCAGGCACAGGTAAAACAACCCTTTCAACCGACCCTAAACGTGAGCTAATCGGTGATGATGAGCACGGTTGGGATGACGATGGTATCTTCAATTTCGAAGGTGGTTGTTACGCCAAGACCATTCGCCTATCTAAAGAAGCAGAACCTGAAATCTACAATGCAATCCGTCGCGATGCGCTACTAGAAAACGTAACGGTTCGTGGCGATGGTTCTATCGATTTTGATGACGGCTCAAAAACCGAGAACACTCGTGTTTCTTACCCGATTCACCATATCGACAACATCGTTAAGCCAGTATCAAAAGCCGGTCACGCTCAAAAGGTTATCTTCCTGACTGCTGATGCATTTGGTGTGTTACCACCTGTTTCTAAACTGACTCCAGAGCAAACGAAGTACCACTTCCTATCTGGCTTCACTGCGAAACTAGCAGGTACAGAGCGTGGTATTACTGAACCAACACCAACGTTCTCTGCGGCATTTGGGGCGGCATTCCTAACTCTTCACCCAACTCAGTACGCTGAAGTACTTGTGAAGCGTATGGAAGCAGCTGGCGCTGAAGCTTACCTTGTGAACACTGGTTGGAATGGCACTGGCAAACGTATCTCAATCCAAGATACTCGTGGCATCATCGACGCTATCCTAGATGGCTCAATCGACCAAGCTGAGACTAAGGTTATCCCTATGTTTAACCTAGAAGTACCACTAGCGTTGCACGATGTTGACCCAGCGATTCTTGATCCACGTGACACGTACACTGACCCACTACAATGGGAAAGCAAAGCGAAAGATCTAGCAGAGCGTTTCATCAACAACTTTGATAAGTACACAGACAACGCTGAAGGTAAGTCACTGGTTGCGGCTGGCCCTCAACTGGACTAACCCAACATCTGCTCGGGCCAAGCTAAAAGCGAACGCCCAATTTAAAGTGATATTTTTGTAGCAAGCCCCTCTTTTGAGGGGCTTTTTTGTTGCTGCTTGTCCCTTTTTGTTCCACTCTGTTTTGAGACGATTGAAATTTAAGGCTTTCAGGGAATGAAAAAGGTATTCATGGTGTTCGGCATTGCGTTGGCTATCGCCGTTGCAACTATCGCAGCATTGCTATTAAGCCTACAAACCCAATACCGTACGGATATTACTAACTTTTTTATCAAACATGCGATTGAACAACGTGTGCTCATTGAAGATGTTGAGTACCAGGCGCCTTATCACATCACCTTAATGGGCATTACCCAAAGCCAACCTGAAAAACAAACACCGCTGTATATCGACAAGATTGACCTTTGGTTCAGCTCCAGCTCGATTACGGAGGCCAAACTGGTCTTTGAATCTGTTTTGATCAGTGGCCTACAGTTAAAAGCCGACGACCTAGAAACGCTCACCTCTTTATTTACCCAGCCAAGCATTAAGATCCACCAGCTGGCCATCAACAATCTCGACTTTTCAACCCCAGACTTTAACGCGCGAGGCATCGACCTTCAGATCTCCGACCCAACGTGGAACAACGACAACTCACTTCTACCTTATGGAAAAACCCAACTTTCTGCCTCACAGCTGTATTGGCAAGGCGAAGCGTTCGATAACCTGTTGATTGACCTAGATCTTAAACCAAGTGATAGCACCCTGTATGGCGCTTCGTTTGACTGGCGTGGTGCCAAAATTTCTGGTCAAGCAGAGCAGTATCAGCAAAATTGGTCGTTGGTGAATGTGACCGTCGATGGCTTACGACTCAATCAGAAACAAACCCAAAACCTACTATGCAAAGAGTGGGATGTAGCAGGCATTCAGATCAATCACATCAATAGCTTAGATATTCTGCGTAGCGATGTAGAGTGGCAAGACGGCCACCTCGCAGCTTTTGATGCCTCACTAGAAAATATCCAACTGCCTTTTGAGCTGTGGAAGCAACAGAAAGCCATTTTCTCTCTGCAAGCAGAGGGAGTGACCATTGATGATGACATGTTCATAGAGCCAAGTATCAAGCTCAATTTAGATACGAACCAGATTCTGATTGAAGATTTCTATACTCAATTCCTACAAGGCACTGTTCAACTTAATGGCGAAGTAACCCCTAGCAGCATTCAATTAGCGCAGCTCGACCTGCAAGGCATAAAGTGGATTACGGAAAGCCAAGATAGCCCTCCACCCGCCACTCGCTTGATACCTTGGCTCACGCAGCTCCAGAATGTCGAAATTAGCCGAATTAACATAGAACGCAGCCAACTTATCCAACTCGCACAAAAGCCTTACTGGCAGGTCTCAGGATTACATATCGAGGGGTATCAAGTTCAACTTCTACAAGATAGAAAGCTAGGTCTGTGGCAAGGAAAGCTGATGGCCAGCGCGAATGATGCCAGCTACCAAAACATTATTAGCGCTCAACCAGTGGTTGAGATGAATAGCGAGCAAGGAAAATGGACGCTGACACGCCTATTTGCACCATTAAAGAATGGGTATATTGAAGCGAATGCTACTCTCGACTTTAACCAAATCAGCAAGCCGTGGAGTATAGATATCTCTGTCGATGGCTTGCCTATCTCGCCAATGTTGCAACAACTGGAATTACCGCTCGACGCAACCGGTTATGGCGAGTTTGAACTTCAAGCTGCAGGTTTATACGGCGATTCATTAATGCTCGGCTATTCCACAACAGGTCAACTCACTGGTAGCGTTCGCCAAGGTGTGATGACCTTTAATGATAAGCTTTCTGAAACATCGACTGATAACGTATTTGAAATCCCAGAGCTCAATGCGAATTTTGACCGTGGACGCTTCACACTTGAACCAGTGCACATTATTGGTGCATCGGCAGCAGAGCAAAGCGAACAAAGGATTCAAACGTTAAATGGCGAAATTTCTGGAGAGCTCGACTTGCTAAAAACCGAGCAACACACTCTCTCTATTTCACTATCCGACCCATGCCACCAAATATCAGGAAAGCTCACCCAAGCTGAGTATTCCGAGATTAACGACTGCCAACAAAAAAGCGCCACTCCACAAGAGTAGCGCCTTCTATCTGTATCTTTATCTGCTAGCCATTGTCAGCTATACGCTTACGTTGGAGTCTGTTGATAATCTCTTTTTGTAGTCAGGGATCAGCATATAGGTTCCCGTAAACTCAACCGCCTCCACGTCGCCACTGTTAATGGTCACGTGAATGATGATACGAGCTTTTCTGCCTGACGCGAGGCGATCTAAATCGCCACTGATCCCATCCAATGACGTGGATGCCACTGGGTTTTGCTCAACTGGATGACGATAACGAATATTACTATCTGCTAGTACGATATCACCAGTCAACCCACGCTCCTTCATTAGTAACCAAGTCATACCCCAACCGGTTAAGGTCGCCAAGGTAAAGGCTGAGCCAGCAAACATGGTGTTATGAGGGTTAAGGTTTGGATTCAACTGAGCACTACACTCGAACTGATAACCCGTGTATTGGTTAATCTTGATGCCCATCTTGTCACTGATCGGGATCTGATGCTCCCAGCGCTGTTGAAGCTCATTACACCATTCTGGTTTGCGCAGTACATCAGCCATTGGATCAAGAGGTTTTACCATCTGTTGGTGACGCACAGGCCCACGTTGGTCGTTAATCTCACCACGACGCTCAAACTCATTCTTCTCATAGAATGAGATCGCATCTTCACGTGCATTACACACCAAACGCTTCGCTCCTTCTTGGCGTGCCAGTGACTCTAGCGCAACCAAGATAAGTGAGCCCATGCCTTTGCTTTGGCGAGAGTTCTTCACCGCCATATAGCGAATCTGCCCCTCTAGATCTGGGGTGATATAGAGACGACCAATCGCCATCGGGCGACCTCGACCATCAACAATCATGCGATGGTGACTCATTGGGTCATATTCATCGCGCTCTGAACCGACCGGCATTCGCCAAGGTTCACGGAGCATTTGCCAACGAAAATGGTAATACTTGTTGAGTTGATTTTCGGTGGTCGGGGTTATGAGTTTAAACATGCTTATTCCTTTAAGCCTAAACCTGCAGCCAGAATGTCACTGGGCCATCATTAACCAAAGACACTTTCATGTCGGCTGCGAATCGGCCACGTTCCGTTGGCAACACTGATTCACATTGGTCAGAGAAGTAGTTGTAAAGACGCTCTGCATCTTCTGGGTGAGCACCGCGAGAAAATCCAGCTCGCGTGCCTTTCTTGGTATCAGCTGGCAGTGTGAATTGAGACACCACGAGTACTTTGCCTTCCACCTGCTTCACGTTGAGATTCATTTTATCGTCTTCATCTCCAAAGACACGATAAGTAGTCACTCGTTCCATCAAACGTTTGGCTTTGGCTTCATCATCACCTTTTTCTACACCT
The DNA here is from genome assembly GCF_000272405.2 of Vibrio tasmaniensis 1F-187. Classification (GTDB taxonomy): domain Bacteria; phylum Pseudomonadota; class Gammaproteobacteria; order Enterobacterales; family Vibrionaceae; genus Vibrio; species Vibrio tasmaniensis_A. The sequence continues at coordinate 1,071 of NZ_AJZM02000412.1, read as the reverse complement.
AACAGAACTAATAAGCCTTGCTCAATCTCACCCACTACTTCGCCATCAACACGGACGGCAGCTTCACTTACTCTCTGGATCAGTGCTATCACTGTTGTTTCCTTGCTCTGTAATTTTGTCTTTATCCGACGAGTGTACCATTTCTTGAGAGTCACTCCACTGTTCCTGCTCGCCCAACGCGGCCGTCACTTCAGCACCCACTAACACAATCAACCAGCACAAATAGACCCAAACAAAAAGAATGGGAATCGCCGCTAATGCGCCATAAATCAACTGGTAAGACGGAAACTGAGTAATGTAAGCTGCAAAGCCTTTCTTGCTGAGTTCGAACAACAGAGCCGCCACTAGAGAGCCAGCTGCCGCATGAGAAAAGTGTATCTTTTTGTTGGGAACCAACAGATACAGACCGAAAAACGCAAAGAATGAGGTAATCAAAGGGAGCTTGCGAATCACGGTATTAAAAGCACTCGACACAACTTCGTTTTGTAACAAGTTTAATGATGTCACATACGAGGTTGCAGCAATGCTCGCTCCGATCAAAATAGGCCCAAGAGTTAGCACCATCCAATACATCGAAAAAGACAACACAGCACGTCGCTTTTCCGTTACTCGCCAGATGTAGTTTAGGTTTTTATCAATATTGGAGATCAGCATCAGAGCGGCAATGAATAAGAACACACTACCCACCGCCGTCATCTTGCCGGTATTGGCAACAAACTCCAGTAAAGCACCATGCACCGCATCCCCGGAAGCGGGAACAAAGTTGGTAATAACGAAGTTTTGAATCACTAAACCAACATCAGAAAAAACTGAAAATGACGACAAAATAGAGAGCAAAACCGTCAACATCGGTACGATCGAGAGCAAAGTAATGTACGCCAAGTACCCTGCATTCACATTAACTCTATCGTGCGTCATTCGCGCCAAAAGATAGCGAGAAAACTGAATACTGAGTGTGGCGACCTTTTTTATCTTCAACTTGTAACTCCCTGGTAACTCGTTCATAGTCCTAATTAATATTCCGTTATATTAATCACAGTAAGTAAATGTTCAAAAATAGCGTAGGAAAAA
>NZ_AJZM02000411.1 GCF_000272405.2 Vibrio tasmaniensis 1F-187 | reverse complement strand
AATCACGACAATATTTTCCACAGAGGTTGATCCTGATAGGGCAACATCACGACTTGGCTCTACTGGTTGCAGACGCTTAGAGATATCATTTTTTGGTGAGCTTTCGTGCTCCAGCGGCGAAACGCTGGTCACTGAATTTGAATTAGAGAGAGTTAGGTTTGAATTTTGTTGCGCCATGAGGATTTTCCTTTTGTTTGAGTATCACTTTTCGGAGC